>DASQLB010000246.1:0-9768 GCA_035630235.1 Nitrososphaeraceae archaeon
GTAAATTTTAAACCCATAAAGATTGTTCTATCAACTCCGGCGTAAATCCACCTAAAGAGTCGAACTAAACTGTTTTCTCTATGCAATGAAGCGGCCATAACCAACTATCCCATTTCCGTTTACATTCCAATTAGGAGGCAATATCCATAAATAGCCATCTTTATCTACTTCCAAATCCAACACAGGAAGAACATTTGAAGGTGGCGATTGTAGAGCCGCCGGTCCAGCAAAGGCCTGGCCTGTAGCAGGGTCATACATACTTCCATGACAAGGACATTCACCTCTTTTTCGACCTTCACCTGGCCAATACTTCCATAAACACCAAAGATGTAAACAAACCATACTATAGGCACGAAAGGCTGAAGCTTCATTGTTCTCTCCTCCAAGTTCGGATGGAAGTCGTATAAATTGCCACGTTCTAAACGCCTCTTTGTTGAGAACAGGATCATCAGATAATGGATAAATTATAGCTTCGGAATGATTAACCTTAAAGGTTTTTACATTAGCTTGAGAACCATCCGGTAGCTGAACTTTTGATTTCTCTGTAGTTGAGCCACTTGGATTAGGTAAAAATTTTCCCCAGTCCACAAAAGGTGTAAATGTCAACACAGTACCTGCTGCAGCCAATAATTTTAAAAAATCTCTACGTGAAATTTTATCACTCCCCTTTGCTTGGGGCTGTCCAGACATTACAATATCAGATGAAAAAATATATTATAAATCTTTGTTCCAATGTAAGTAATTTACCACCTGGTAATTAAATACTACAAAACCCTAACCCTTTAACATTCTAATTTTAAGAATTCCGTTTAGGTATGACACGTCCTGAATCAGCGATATATGCATATTCTCTCTAAGTGGGATAGTTAAAATAGGATTAACTGATCCGTCAGAAAAAATTTGTAAACTGTGTGTATTAGATTCATAGATAGCGCGTAAATTTTGGATATTTCTCAGACCTTTTAGTTCTACTAAAACTTCGTAGTAAGTATTACCCTCGATTATATCCGGATGAGACACTGAATTTCTTATGTTATTCTTATAAGATCCTCTTGAGTATACCTTAGGGGGTTTATTTAAATATGTATTTTTTCCCCCAACTGATCCTTGAAATACTGAAGGGAAAAATGACTTTGCTAGGAAGCTAACACCAGCCCCTACTACAAACCCTCCTATATGAGCTAGATATGCAACTCCGCCCTCTGGATTAAAAATACTGAATATTACTTGAAGAATAAACCATATCGGTATGTATGCAAGAGCAGGGATTCTCACTGTTGTAATAAAAAATGCAGTTATAACGGTAAATATTTTCGCCCTAGGAAATAATACCAAATAGGCTCCTAGAACTCCTGAGATTGCTCCTGAAGCACCTACTGCAGGAATATCACCTCCGCCAACTGAAACTGCATAAAAACTATGGATTATTCCAGCTGCTATACCCCATAATAAATATAAAATCAGATACTTAAAGTGTCCAAATCTATCCTCAATATTGTCACCAAATATATACAAAAAGACCATATTTCCTAAAATATGAATAACCCCACCATGAAGAAACATTGATGTAACTAAAGCAAAGTAATCTCCTTGAAAGACACGATCTGGAACGGTACCGTAATTATAAAAGATTTCATTGACCTTTAACGGATTGCTAAAAAAATTTGTGGCGACTACTTCCCAAATAAATATTATAACATTTATTGCGATAAGAGAGTAGTTTACATACGGGCGTCCATGAAGACGCGGTGTATCATCATGAATAGGAAACATTTAGAGTATTGTATCCAATCGTAGCATACTAGACTTGAAAAGGATTACTACTTGGTAAAAAGTCATCTCTTTTTCCATGGGCCTTTTTATTATGACGTGAAAGATGTTCTTTATCTTGAAATACGATATTACAAAGTTTACATTTCATTTCATTAGATTCTTTATCTTTTTTTCTCTTTAAAATATCAGAAAATACCATAATGTATCCTCTACAAAGTTATTTTTAAATTATATTAATTAGACTATTCATCAGTTAGAAAAATCATATTAAGAAAAAATTTTATTCCATTACAATCATCGTGAGTGTAGATTTGACGCCGGGTAATTTTCTCAGCTTCCAAGTAATAATTTCTTTAACCTTATCCATTGTATCAGACTCTACTTTTGCAATAATATCGTACACACCATATACTTGAAAAACTTCCTTGACTCCTTCTAAATTCCTCAGTTCTTTTACTATGGAATCTTCACTTCCTAATTCGGTATTCAAAAGTACAAAAGCACCAGGCATGACTTTTTATAATAAAATGATATATAAAAACATGCTGAAAAAGAGGTAAAGGAGATATTATGTCTCATTTAATTTTTGTTCATCGAAAGGGCCAGCGATTTCCCATTGATAATTAAAAAAATCATCACACCATTCATGAAAATTTCGGTCTTGACTATAGAACATAATATTCAAATCTGGTTCACCTTTAAGATTTGGAAAGAGCAGACAAGCTTCTTGCTCATTGAATATTGTCATTATACTAACCTTATTTATCATCTTTCTTTCTACCATACCTTTAGAAATTTGATTAACCCATCCTATTTTCTGTAATAATTCTGCCCTTCCTTTAGGAATAATCGTATCTTTCGAAAAAATATAAGAAAACTTTATGCCAGTCTGGATTTTATTACTTACGGTTTCAATTAAATCTAGGGGTACTTGTGACATGATTTCTTTTATATAGACTTTTGAGTTCCAATAGAGTGTCTTCCAGCGCTGCAAATTTGCCATTACTCCAAATACAATTTCACTATTTTGTAAAGAACCTATACGTTGAATAAATTTTAACGGTAGTTCTTCTATTGAATGTTCGATAAAATATTGTTTATTTTGTAAAAGAAATTCATATCCTGGAATTAGGAAAACAATTGATTTACCATAAGAAGTTAATCCTAAATCACCTTCTCCATCTTTAAAAACTAATCCAGATTCAACTAATCGTATGATGTTTCTATGTGCTTCTTGCATAGTTGCATCCAATTCAGTTGACAACTGAGATAATCTGTACTTGTGTTTAGAGAGCTTTAATAACATTGAAAGCCTCAAATCTCCAGCCAATTCAAAGAATAAAGATTCAGTTTTTTCGGGAGGATTATTATGCATTTTATTATATTATATTTCTATTCAAAGATTTAAACTTGAATAATTCTAAGAATTTATTTCAATTAGAATAATTTTGAGTGTTTATTTTATGAAATTATGGATATATTCGTCTAATAGTTCTTGGAAAAGGTACTGTATCTTTAATATCAGTAAAATTTAGAATCCATCTCATTAACCTTTCTATACCCAACCCAAAGCCTCCATGAGGTACTGAACCATATCTCCGTAAATCTAGATACCAATCATAATTACTCTGTTGTAAACCTTCTAACACTATTCTATTTTCTAATTTTTGGAGATCATCTTCTCGTAATCCACCAGATGTTATTTCACCAAAACCATTCGGAGCAAGTAAATCAGCTGCTATGCCTAACCCCGGGACTGAGATATCTTCTTTAACATAAAACGGCTTTATCTGTAATGGATATCCAATGACAAATAATGGTTTGGAAGAGTTTATAGTAAGGAGTCTTTCTGATTCGATATTGAGATCATCACCGTATTCAATTTTTCTTGATGAATCATCATTTACTATCTTAAATTCCGCATCTTGTAGTTTTTCAATCGCCTTCTCATAAGTAATTCTGTCAAATGGAGGTGAAATTTTCTCTAACTCGGAAACATTTCTTTTCAAAAATTCAAATTCTTTTTTATTATTTTGCAAAACATTATAAATTACAAAAGATATTAATTTTTCCTGAAATTTCAAAAGATCTTCTAAAGTTACCCATGGTGCTTCGGCTTCTAAATGAAGAAATTCCGTCAGATGTCTAACTGTTCTAGATTTCTCAGCCCTGAACGAAGGAGTCATAGACCATACTTGGCCAAGAGAAAAGATCATAGCTTCCAAATATAATTGTGCACTTTGTGATAGGTAAGCCTCTTCATCAAAATATTTGAGGTTAAATAATGTAGAACCCCCCTCTACAGCTCCTTTTACTAGTACTGGAGCGGTTATCTCAAGCCAATCATTATCTGTAAACCACTTTCTTGAAAAGTGGAGAATGGAAGAACGAATTTTTGAAACCATTGTCATCCGTCTGGTTCTAACAGCGAGATGTCGTTTTTCTAAAAGTAGATCAAGGCTTTGATATTCGCCTATAGGATAATCATTTTTTGATATGTTAAAAATATGAATTTTATCTGCTTTTAATTCATAACCTCCCTCAGGTGCGCGTGAATCTTTTTGGAGTAGTCCAAAAACTTCAACAGAAGACTCTATGGTGATATTATTTGTTTTTGAGGAATCAATAATACATTGGATAATTCCTCCTCTATCATCTCGAATTAATAAAAATGTGTTTTCTTTTTGTTTTCGGATACGATGAATCCAACCTTTAACAGAAACATATTTACCTATATATTCATCATCTTTTAATTCTCCACATCTAGTATTCAATAGGATTGAGTCGTTTTAATATTTTAAATTCATTATGTTTTAGATAGGTATCAGAAGAATGTGAGAATATGTATATCCATATTATTAAGACTTTCAACTATGAATTATATAGGTACTTTTACAGCCAGTTGTGATAAATAAAAAATTAACTAATATGGATTAGTGTATGTTCATCTGGATTAGAAAAAAATGAGCAAGTCACTCTGGTAATGAATCACAAACCATTTTGTCTTTTTCATTTTTAACAAACAAATAGCGGTTATCTTTAAAAATAAAAGTCAATTCCTTTCCCTGTATCTCAATATCCAGTAACTCTTGTCCTTTTATTCCATCGTATTTTGCCATATACATTGATTGTAATTCAACATTTTTAAAAATTTCGATTCATTTTTAAAATAAGTTATATGAATTTAAGAAGGCTTACGAGTTGACTAGTTGTATTTCTTCCTCATTGGATCTTCCAAGTAGTTTTGTAGGATCAGTAAAATTATGTTTACCCCAGGAAACAACTACGTTCGCATAAATTGTTGAAACTTTATCAGTAATTGATGACAATTTAATATCAATAATTTCATCAATATCAAATAACGTGGATTTGGCTTCCTCTTCCGATTCAGGATAAAAAGGACTGTCATTTTTAATGATAAAAATCCATATTCTATGATGAATTTTTGGATTCCTTGTCCAAAAAAAAACTGCTTTCCTAATAAATTTTACAGAGTATATATCTTTGCTTTTGAATTTCAAGTCCACATTTATTGTTATTCTGAATGTATTATCAAATTTATTATATGCTTTTTCCCATAATGATTGGTTAAATAATTCTCTAATTTTACCATTTATTTTCAAACTTAAATTAAAAGATATTTGTTCATTTGGAGTAGTTTTACTAGTTACATTAGTTAAAACAATGCTATCTAAGGAATTTATTTTTTCACTCAATGATTAATTACCATGTGGTATGATTTATATCCTAAATATGTACTTCACTATTTAATGCAAGCAGAAATTACAAACTATTCTAATAATGAAATAGAATTAAAATTAAAAGACGAAGATATTTCTATTATGTACATTATACAACATCATATCTTAAAGGAAAAAGATATAGAATTTGCCGGCATCGTGATGAAACATCCATTGATCAAAGAGTATTTGATGAAAATAAAAAGCAAGGAAAATCCAATGGACATTTTAGATAGATCAATCAAATCTGCTGATGAATTTTTAAAAGATATATCACTTTCAATTGAATCTTCCCAACAAAAGGTGCTTTAAGTTGAAATTCTGTCCACATTGTGAAACAAGAATGCGATTAAAATTTGAAGAAAATCAAGTTGCGTGTCCTAAGTGTGGGTTTACCAGTTCTGAACAAAAATCTACTGTTACAGTCAATGTTGGTAACATAACAACACAAGAACAAAGTGCTTTAAGAATATTGGACGGTGAAAATACTACACAGACTCTTCCTACTCTTAATATAGATTGTCCCAAATGTAATCATAATTTGGCAGTCTGGTGGATGCTTCAGACTCGTTCTGCGGATGAAGCAACTACTCAATTCTATCGTTGCACCAAATGTAGCCACACGTGGAGAAACTACTCCTAATGCTATAATCTAGATCTCCAAAAGATTTCTTGAAATTTTAATAGTAAGATTTAAAATTGTCAGATGTTAGCCTGAACATTGTATAATTTGACTTTTCTAGCAAAGACAAAAACTCCTGATGAATGGAAAGCCATTACATCAGCCATATCTACCCTCGTTGATGAAGCAACCTTTGAAGCATCAGTCGAAGGAATATCTTTTAGAGGAATGGACCCTTCACATGTAGCATTAATTGATATTTATTGGCCTAACTCTTCATTCGAAAAATACGATTGTGATTCTTTAATTAAGTTTGGTGTTAGAATCGATGAATTTTCTAAATTAATAAAGAGATCCGAAAAAAAGGATTCAATAGAATTATCTATCAATAAAGAAAGTATGTTAATTCTCAAAATACAAAATGGCTATAAAAAAGAATACAAAATGAGATTAATCGAAAGTTCTTCTAGTTCTACTCCACTACCAAAATTAAATTTCAATTCAAAAATAATATTAACAGCATCTGCATTTGATAAAATATTATCAGACATTCAAGTACTTTCTGAATATATAACTATTGATTGCAAATCTGATAGTATTAGATTTTTAGGCAGAGGGGATTCCGGTGAAGCAGATATATTTTTAGAATCTAAAAGTGAAGGTTTAGAAGAGTTAACTTCTAATGAAGACAGTCTTGGAACATATAGTATCGACTATTTAATAAAGATCACAAAGGCAATAAGTGCAGTTGGTGGGTCTGTGATTGCCGAATATTCTAGTAAAATGCCTCTCAGGCTCGAATTTACTGTTGCAAACCTTGGAAGAATTCACTTTTACCTAGCTCCGCGTATACAAGATTAACAATAATAAATTAAATCCTCTCCTTAGGTTTATGGTCGCTCTTATCGAAGCATTAATCTAGGAAAACAGAATATTCATCAGGTATATGCGTATTGTTATGAAATTCGGAGGATCATTATTGGATAACGAGAAAAAGATCCTTAATGTAATAAATATAATAAAAGCATATTATTCTCAAAACTATGAAATTGTAGTTGTCATTTCTGCTCTGTATGGAATTACCGATAAAATTTCTGATTTATGTGATGATATCAAAAAAATAAATAGAAATTCACTTAATTTGTTTCTTCAAAACATTGAAAATGTTCACATTAACCTAGTTGAGCAAGTCATACACGAAGAGAAAGATAAACATCAATTATTACATCTGCTTAATGATTTATTAAATGAATTCAGGGATGTATTACTAGGTATTTCTATTATAGGGGATATAACCCCAAAATATAGAGATTATCTTTTATCCTTTGGAGAACGATTATCAACCCCTATAGTATCTTTTGCCTTAAAATCTACCGGTATTAAATCCGTGTATTTGAATGGAAAGGAAGTAGGAATCTTAACTGACTCTAACTTTGGTGATGCTAAGCCATTGATGAATACAACTAAACTTAGAGTACATCATAAAATTGAGCCATTAATAAAACAGGGAATAATTCCAGTTGTTACCGGGTTTATTGGTTGTGATCAGAATGGTAATACAACCACGATTGGAAGGGGGGGCTCGGACTATTCAGCAACTATAATCGCTGCGAGTATAAATGCCACTGAGGTGTGGTTATGGGGCGATGTGAACGGATTGATGACGGCTGATACAAAGATTGTTAAAAATGCTCTCGTTGTTGAAGAGGTTTCATTTTCGGAGGCCTTAGAATTATCTATGTTTGGTTCAAAGTATATGCATCCAAGAGCATTAGAGCCTGTTATGGATTCTAAAATTTCCGTGAGAATAAGAAATGCGAATAATATTGATCATCCTGGCACTTTAATCACTCAATTGCCCACTCTAACTTATAATAAGACTGTAAAATCAATAACTGTAATTAGAAACACAGCGCTTATTGACGTTAGTGGAGGAGGATTAATAGGTACCCCTGGGACAGCTGCAAAAATCTTTGATGCTTTAGCTAAAAATCATGTTAATATTATGATGATTTCTCAAACTCCTTCAGAGTCCAGTATTACCATTGTAGTAAAAAAACAAGATTTAGACAAAGCTATCATGACTCTAGAGTTAAACTTCCTGGGAAAATTGATTAAGAGAATAGATGTTAGTGAAAATGTGTCCGTTATTGCTGTAGTTGGATCAGGAATGAGAGGTATTAAAGGCGTAGCAGCTAAAACCTTTGGAGCAGTCGCTAAAAGAGACATCAATGTAATTATGATAACCCAAGGATCTTCTGAACTTAATCTTGCGTTTGTAATTGATGACAAAAATTGCGAGGAAGCAGTTAATGTTCTCCATCAAGAATTTATAAACTCCAATGAGTTATCAGCAAAAAGTTAAATTTTGTTTTTAATATGATGTACAAGTTGTCAAAAGGAAAATTGTATGTGGTGGGTGTTGGACCAGGAAATCATGATCATATGACATATAGAGCAAAACAGGTAATTGAAGAGAGTGAAATCATAGTAGGATATGACACATATGTTTCTCTTGTTGAAGATCTAATTGAAGGAAAAGAGATTTATCGATATGCAATGACACAAGAAGTAGACAGAGCCAATCAAGCAATAGAATTTGCTGAGAATGGAAAAATAGTTTCTCTAGTTTCTTCTGGTGATCCAGGTATATATGGTATGATTGGTTTAATTTATGAAATTTTAGCAGAAAAAGGATGGACCAAAGAGAGAGGGATGTATGTTGAATGTGTGCCTGGTGTTTCTTCTTTAAATTCCTGTGGAGCTTTAGTAGGTTCTCCATTAATGACTGATTTTGCAGTAGTTAGCATGAGTGATCTTTTGGTACCGTGGGAAATGATTGTAAAAAGAGTAGAAGCAGCTGCAATAGGGGATTATGTTACCGTAATATACAATCCAGCTAGCAAAAAAAGAATTCACCAATTAAGAGATACAAGGGATATCCTATTAAAATATAGAAAACCTGATACTCCTGTGGCAATAATAAAGGGAGCCTATCGTGATAGTCAAGAGATAGTTTTAACAAATTTACAAGATATGTTAAATCATAGCGATATTATCGGAATGATAACAACTATAATAATAGGAAACTCATCGACATATAATTATAATGATATGATGATTAACCCAAGAGGCTATAAGTCGAAATATCAACTAGTCAAGGAGTAGTAACCGATCGGAAGTTATCTTGAGTAACTTACCAATTAACCGATTTTCGTTGAACAGATTACAATATTGGTTCATTGTTCTTGAAATGATTTCTTATAGGTTCTATTAGTTTGCACAGATATGTTGAGGTAGATTGTTTTAAATCTTGAGGATGAATTTTTTGTTTGTCATAGTCTTCTTTTAATTCTGAATAATTATCATAAGAAATAGTTCCTCCATATTTTGAAGGACGTTCGATTATAAAATCGTTGAAACTATGAAATATAATATATTTAATAATTTCAAGGATTGGATTATTTTCTGAAACACCAATAGGACAGAACGATTTCTTGATTTTCGCTTCAATTGTTTTGTTATCGTCATGAATAAATATTCCACTCATTGGCTTACTTTTGCTCATTTTACTAGAAATCCTCAAATCTTCTGAACTATCTTCAGTTAATCCTAATTTGACAGGTTCAGATA
>DASQLB010000247.1:0-27353 GCA_035630235.1 Nitrososphaeraceae archaeon
TAACACTTCCAGAACATTATTCTGATTATTTTTTTACTTCTATTCTAGCAGAATTGCCTGAAGCATTTATTGTAGCAGAAATAACAAATCAGGTAGTTGGATATATTATGTGTAAAATAGAATTTGGATTTTCAAATTTCAGAAAGTTAGGTTTTGTAAAGAAGGGCCATGTGGTATCCGTTGCAGTTTTAGAAAAGCATCAAGGAAAAGGTATAGGAACCGCATTAATGTTAGAAGGTATTAATGGTGTTATTATTAGAAAAAGCGATGAAATCTATTTGGAAGTTAGGGTTAGCAATGAAAATGCAGTTCAGTTATACAAAAAACTAGGTTTTATTATAAAATCTAGATTAAAATCTTATTATCGCGATGGTGAAGACGCATTTTTAATGGCCAAAGATCTTAGTTAGAGATATATAATATTTAAATTGGTTGTCTTTTGATAATGAAAAGTAACAGACTTACTGGCATTTTTCTTTTAATGGTTCCTCCACTAATTTTTCTTGTATACATATATCTATTATTTGCTTCAAGTCTAGATTTGCTTTTAATAAAACTTACTATTGTAGGAACTGTAGGAATAATTGTTTCAGTCTTTATATGGATTGGATATACTATGATTTCTACTTCTAATCCTAATGAAATTACAGATGATAATATTTAAAATATCTCTAAATCAAAAACAATTTGATATATTCTAGGTCCGACCTCTCTTACCACTCTTCCAGAAATTATCTTGTAATGGTAACATTGGAAATTTTTATGGCAATTTATTATTCCTTCTTCTACTGCATCCAATTTACTTTTAGATTTAATATGTGCAAAATAGTGAATAACACCTTTATTATTTTGAAGGGCGGCAATAGCTGAATCGATGAATTCTGATGCTTGCTCTGGCAGTGGCATAAGAATTCTTGTCGCTTTACCTTTTAACTGATTATCTATAATTGTTCTAGCATTTCCCAAAATAGGAATAACCCTGTCCTGAACTTTGTTTAATTTGGAATTAATAATACATAAATCGTTTGCATCAGGATTTGAATCTATGCTATATACAACGCAATCAGGATTTTTTTTTGCAAGAATGATCGAATAAGTGCCTATTCCTGCGAACATGTTAACGATTATTTCGTTATTACTTATCATCTTAGAAACCCTAAGTCTTTCAGTAGAAAGACGAGGAGAAAAATATGTCTTTAATACATCTACTTTAAATATACATCCATGTTCTTTATATTCCGTATTCGATTTATTACTACCAGTTAAAAAACACAATTTTCTTGTTCTGTATTCACCTTGTACTGAAGAGATTTGTTGAAAGACAGTATTTACTGTCTTAATTTTATTTATTAATGTATTGGCTATAATCTCTTTTTTCCCTTCTAATTCATCTGGAATTTTAATTATTATTATGTCACCAATTATATCAAATGATGAATAAAGCTTTTCAATTTCTTCTTTTGTAAATACATCTTTTAATGCATTTTTAAGCAATGATCCCATGTCTTTATCTTTTTATGTAGTAATATTCTCCAGAATTTTTTTGTAATTTATCTAATTGACTTTGGTTCTTATTTACTCGTGGTCGACCAGTAGTTTCATCCCTTCTGTAAGTAATTGATAGATCTCTCAGAAATAGGTTCATACCCTCTATCTTAGACATGGGTTTGCTTGCAATACCCTCTAATCCTGGTTTTCCATTAAATATTAATAGAGAATCAGAAACTATATCAATTAACTGCATATCATGATCTATGATTATCGCTGATTTTGCTTGAGCTCTTACAAACCTCTGAATAAATTTAGCCAATGCTATTCTTTCCTCTATATCTAAAAAAGCTGAAGGTTCATCTAAAGCATAGATATCAACATCTCTCATTAGTGATATTGCTATTGCTACTTTTTGTAATTCTCCCCCACTAAGATTCTTTATATTTTTTTCATACAGTTTTTTAACTCCCAATGGAATAATAATTTGTTCCTCTACAATGCTTCCTTCTATAACATTTTGATATGCTGTGTATAACAGTGACTTGACATCAGAATCATATTCTTGAGTTATATATTGTGGTTTATACGAAATTTTAGCATTAGTTTCTATACTTCCCTTATCTGCATGTTCAACACCTGCTATCATCTTCATAAAAGTTGTTTTACCTAATGCATTTGCACCAATAACTCCTAATACTTCACCTTTTCTTATTTTTCCATGAGAAATTGTAAGATGAAACGCATTAAAATTTTTTTCTAATTCTGAATATTGAGTGATAGTATTGTTTAAGATAAAATCATCAATAGGATTGAATGTGTCAAATCTGAATCTTTTTTCTCTAAATCTGATATTTTCTGAGGGGATGAAACCGTCAAGGAAATTATTTATACCTGCTTTCGTAGACTGTAAACTGGAAACAATTCCGTAAGCTCCAGATTCACCATATAGTATGTGAATATAGTCAGACAAATAATCTAATAAAGTTAAATCATGCTCGATAACCATAACTGTTTTTCCTTTTGCAGCAAGATTTTGTATTACTTTAGCTACGGCTAATCTTTGATAAATATCGTTATACGATGATGGTTCATCAAAGAAATAGTATTCTGCATCTTTAATTGCAGCAACAGTGACTGCTAATCTCTGCAATTCACCGCCACTTAATTCATTTAAGTTTTTATTCAAGGAATTTTTCAAACCTAGCTTCTCTGAAATTTCATCTGCAGTTTTATTTTCATCAAATTTTTTTAAAATTTCACCTGCAGTTCCTTTAAATACCTTTGGTATTTTAGAAACAAGCTGTGGTTTTATTGATACCCTAAAATTCCCATTAGTAATGCTTTCAAAATGTGACTTTAATTCAGAACCATGAAATTTTTCAATAACGTAATCCCATTCAATGTTTGAATCATAATTGCCAAAATTAGGTTTAAGATTGCCTGATAAAATATTCACAATAGTAGATTTGCCCATACCATTTCTACCAAGTAGACCGACAACAGAACCTTTCTTTGGAGTCGGTAAATGATATAGTCTAAAAGAATTTATTCCATATTGATGAATTTTGTGTTCACCCAATTCTTTTGGTAAATTTACTATTACAATTGCTTCAAAGGGACATTTTTTAACGCAGATTCCACAACCGGTACATAGATCTTCGGAAATCACTGCTTTAGCGTCTTTTTCTCTTTGGACTATGCATTTGCCCCCTGTTTTATTTACTGGGCAATAAATAATGCATTCTAATCCGCATTTTTTTGGTTTACATAATTCTTCATCTAATACTGCTACTCTCGCGGTGGATTCAGGGTTTCCCATTTGATTATATTTTTTACTAATATGTATTATATCTCTTGCTAGGTTGCATTTTTGATTATTGTATTTTGTATGTATAAGGTTTTAAAAACGAATAAATAAACCTTATTATAATTTTATTTAGCCGGTCATAGTGACAGGGCGCGACCCGGACTCATACCGAACCCGGAAGTCAAACCTGTCGTCGCTGCCTAGTACTGACCTACGTGAGTGGTTGGGAAAGGGCAGTGCTGGCGTCCAAAAATAGAAATTCTAATAAAGATGTTATAATTTTATACTTTCACCCATAATAAATTTAATTATTGTTCGTATTCCAAACCCTGTTGCTCCAGGTGGATTATATGATTTTAACATACTTCCTTCCTGATTCCATGCAGTTCCAGCAATATCCAGATGTACCCAGGGTGTTTTTCCTACGAAATTTGACAAAAAAGCTGCTGCAGTAATAGCCCCAGCCGGTCGTCCTCCGATATTTTTGATATCTGCATTTTTACTTTTTATCTGATCATGATGGTCCTCTAACAATGGTAATTCCCACATTTTTTCATGAGTAACTTTAGATATGTCGAGAATCTTTTTGATTAATTTTTCATCGTTACCTATTATTCCTGCAATATTATTTCCTAACGCTATTATGCAAGCTCCTGTCAAAGTCGCCATATCAATTATTAATTTCGGTTTATATTGCTTAATTCCAAAGGCGAGTGCATCGGCAAGTATTAATCTACCCTCTGCATCGGTGTTAATTACCTCTACACTTTTTCCGTTATACATATTGATAATGTCACTTGGTCTATAAGAAGAATTTGAAGGCATATTTTCAACTGCTGGAATTATGCCAATCACATTATGTTTTATTTTTAGTGAAGATAATGATTTCATAATTGCAAGAACGTTAACACCACCACATTTATCAAATTTCATTTCCTCCATTTTTTCACTAGGTTTGATCGATATTCCACCAGAATCAAATGTTACTGCTTTTCCTACAAGTAAAATTGGATCCTCTCCATTTTTAGTTCCTTTATATTTCAATACTATTAGTTTGGGAGTATTGATACTACCAGAGCCTACAGAAACTATTCCATTTAATCCCATATCTTTCAGAGAATTAATTCCGATAATTTGTGCTTCGATTCCTTGATTTTTTATCTCCAAGGCTATTTTTGCCAGATATTCTGGAGAACATTCATTTGGAGGTAAATTACTTATGTCTCTACCAAAATTCACAGATTGACATATAACAGATATATCGTTGATTATTTTTTGATATTCTTTTGAATTGGATTCTATCAGTATTGAAACATTGTCGACAGTATTATTGTTCTTTGAAGTTTTAAATTTTTCAAATGAATAGGATGAAAGTATAATTCCCTCTACTAACGATTCGATTATTTCTTTTGAGAAGTTAAAAGGGATAATAGAAAGCTCTGTTATTCTAAATTCTTTTGCATATTGAATTATTTTTCCAGATATATTTCTTGATTTTTCTGTATTAAATTCATTTTTGTTACCTAATCCTACAAATAATATTTTTCTAGCTGGAAGTTTTGAAAATGTGTGTAATTCTTTTAATAGACCAAATTTATGAATACTGGAAATAATTTCTTTTCCTGCAATACTTATTTCTTCGTTGAGTTTATTAAGTAAATTCGAATAGTCCTCATTGAGAAAACATCCAATAACTAAAAGGTCTGTTCTCTTTTCACTAATCTTTGTTTCATCTGCTATAATTTTTAACATACACTATAAAATTCAATAATAATATTTTAAATTATTGAATTGAATTTCCAATTGCTCTAAATAATTTAATCCTTCCTCCAGCTAGATTTTTATCTTTCTTTATATTTTGTTTTTATATGCCACATTGTGGTTTGAAGGGATTGATATATGATATTTCACATGCGTTATCTAGATTTAAAAAGAAAAATACAAGAGATTAGAATTAATGCAATTGAAGGAATTGCTGAAGCAGGATCTGGCCACCCAGGCGCTTCTTTTTCTGCTGCTGAAATAATGGGTGTATTATATTTTAGAGAATTGCGTCATGATCCTTCAAATCCAACTTGGGTAGGAAGAGATTATTTTATTAATTCAAAAGGACATTCTGCTCCAGGCTACTATGCAACGTTGGCAGTAGCTGGATATTTTCCAAAATACGAAATGAAAGATTTAAGGAAATTTGGATCTAGATTGCAAGGTCATCCTGTTAGGTACTCAAAACTTTTAGAACGTCATTCTGTACCTGGAGTAGAATATTCAGGGGGGTCAGAAGGTATAGGTCTCTCTGTTTCGATTGGAATAGCTTTGGCAAATAATATTGATAACAAAGATAACAACGTTTACGTTTTACTAGGTGATGGTGAGACAAATGAAGGTCAGATATGGGAAGCTGCTATGACTGCTCCGAAGTTTAAATTGGATAATATTATAGCTATTTTGGATCGAAACAAAATTCAACAAGACGGATTTACTGAGGATATTATGCCTCTGGATCCAGTACGGGACAAATGGGTTGCTTTTAACTGGAATGTAATCGAAATTAATGGACACAAAGTTGAACAAATTATGGATGCATTAAACAAAGCTAGTGAAGTAAAGGATAAACCTACTATTATAATTGCGAACACCGTGAAGGGTAATGGCATTAAACACATGGCTAATAATCCTCAATGGCATGGTAGAGCACCTCATAATCTGCATATTCCCTTATTAATTGAAGAATTAGAAGGAGAAATTCTGATAGCACCTTCAATAATTGCAGGAGAAAAAGAAAATTATGAAGAAAAAATAAAAAAAGTTGAAAGAGGTGGAGCAGACATGATTCATTTAGATGTGATGGATGGAATATTCGTTCCTAATATTACTTTTTTAGCCGATACAATAAAAAAATTAAGACCGATTACCAATATACCTTTTGATGCCCACTTAATGATCGAAAAACCATATGAACATATTGAGGAGTATATAAACGCTGGTTGTGATATTATTACAATTCATGCTGAAACTTGTGATAATGAAAAATTCTGCTATATTAGAGAGAAGGTAATGTCTGCAGGAATAAGTTTAGGAATAGCTATTAATCCACAAACTGAACTTCCAGAATGGGCATATTCTTATTTGAACGATATTGATGTCATAATAGTTATGTCTGTAAACCCTGGTTTTTCTGGACAAAAATTTATTCCTGATATAACAGCTAAGATTAGCAATTTGTATAGAACTTTAAAAGTGAAGGGATACAAAGGGTATATTGAAGCAGATGGAGGAATAGATGCTTCTACTGTTCAACGAGTGTATGATGCTGGAGCACGGATTATGGTTGCTGGTAGCGCAGTTTTTTCCAATTCAGATATAAATACAGCAATTCTACAGTTAAAACATAAAACTAATGTCACGTTAGAAAGAAATCTATTAAAAAAAGCAGATGAAAATAGTGTAAGAAAAGATTGGATTGTTGCACGTAAGCATATTTTGATACCGGTTGCTAATGAGCTGGGAATAGAAGATGAAATTAACAGACTGTGAATTAAGAAAAGGGGATATGCGATCTGCGTATGGGAACGCTCTGGTTGAATTAGGAACAATTAATAACGATATCGTATGTGTCGGCGCAGATACTACGGATTCAATAAAAACAAAGAAATTTGGAGATAAATTTCCTGAACGTTTTTTTAATATAGGAATAGCTGAAGCAAATCTTGTTTCTATTGCAGCGGGTTTTGCAATTGCTGGAAAAACGGCGTTTGCAAGCACATATGCTGCATTTTTACCTGGACGATGTTTGGATCAGATTCGTAATGCAATATGTTATCCTAGTCTTGATGTTAAATTGGTTGTATCTCATGCTGGTTTAACAGTTGGTCCAGATGGAGCTTCACATCAACAAATAGAAGATTTATCTATTATGCGATCAATTCCTAACATGAGAGTCCTAGCACCTGCTGATTCTGTATCTGTTTTTAATATAATTAAAAATATTGCAGATATTCCAGGTCCATTTTATGTAAGACTTGCTCGTCCCTCGTCAGAGATAATTTACGATGACAATGATAGTGAATTCCAAATAGGTAAAGCAAATATTTTGCAAGATGGATCAGATATAACAATTATAGGTTGCGGATTGATGGTTTATAAAGCTATTAAAACAGCTAAAATTTTAAAAGAAAAATTTCATATTTCTGCTCGGATAATTGATTCTTATTCAATAAAACCATTAGATAGTGATTTAGTCATAAAAGCCGGACAAGAAACTGGTGCGATTATTACTGTTGAAGAACATAATATAATAGGAGGCTTAGGTAGTGCAGTTTCAGAGGTATGCTCTGAATCTCATCCTTGTTATGTAAAACGAGTTGGAGTTAGAGACACATTTGGAGAATCTGCAAGAGATTCTGAATTAAATATTTTACTTGAGCATTACGGTCTAACCGAAAAAGAAATAGAACGGGCTGTACTATCTACAATTGATAAATTAAAAAAATGAAAATATTTCTTGATACTGCTAATATTGCTTCAATTCGTCATTATTCCGAAATGGGTATGGTTGATGGGATAACGACTAATCCTACTCTTCTTTCAAAAGAAGGTGGAGATCCGGAAGAGATTATTAGAGAAATTGTAAAGATGGTTCAAGGCCCAGTTAGCCTAGAGGTTATTTCTACTGAAGTTAATCAAATAATGGAAGAAGCTTATATTCTAAAGCAATATGGCTCGAATGTTGTGATTAAGGTTCCAATGATTCCAGATGGATTAAAAGCAGTTAAAAAATTAAGAGAAGAAGGGATAGACACAAATGTTACGCTTGTTTTTTCTGCTACTCAAGCTTTATTAGCTGCAAAGGCGGGAGCATCATATGTAAGCCCCTTTATTGGAAGGCTTGATGATATAGGTAATGATGGAATGAGTCTTATCAGCGACATAAACCAAATTTTTAAAAATTATCAATATAATACTAAAATTCTTGTGGCGAGTGTACGTCATCCAATTCATGTGATTGAATCTGCTAAAGTTGGTGCCGATGTAGTAACTTTACCACCCGATATTCTTGGAAAAATGTTTTTACATCCTCTTACAGATAAAGGCTTAAAAACATTCATTTCAGATTGGGAAAATCTTAAGAAAACAAATCCGTCTATTAAGATATTATAACTATTATTATTTTATGAGGAATTACACTTTGAGTAAGTTAATAACCTTTTTTGGTATATCTACTACTCTGCTAGCTATTGTTTTATTGTAATTAAGATATTTTAAATTGTGACCAATATTGATAAGATCATTTAAATCTTTTCCTAGGCCAAGGGCTGCCATGTGGATAGAGAAATTTCTGTAGATTAGTACCATTTCTTTAACAGCTTCATAATTTGATGGCTCTCCATCAGTTAGAGTTATCATTATCTCAGGTTTGAATGATTTGATAAAAGGTAAAAGAATTGTGTATATTTCAGCTAATGGTGTGCCGCCACTTGCTCTTATTTGAGCTAATCTTCTTGCATTTATTACAGACCATGGGGTTTTTGGTGGTTTAACTAGCCAACATTTTACTTTTTTTGCTTCAGTACTAAATGCATAAACTGCAAAATCGATTCCTAGGTAACTAAGTGCTTCACATAATGCTACGGTAGCTTGTTTATATTTTAGTTCAATATCTTCTATACTGCTAGAATGGTCAAGTAAGATGACTACTTTTGTTCTAATGGATATTTTAAAATCACTGAGGAAAGGTTTATTCTGAGAATCAATGTATGACTCTGTGTCTAATTCATCGCCTTGTTCTTGGTGAAGTTCTACCCAACCAGTTTTCCAATCCCTAAAAGCTGATTTAATTTTTTGAATTAGATCCATGTCATAGATTTCTGATTCATTGATATCCATCCTGTTAGGAACACTGATGGCAAAATTTTCTAAGCTGTCGTATCCTTTCGTTTCTGATTTCTTACTTTCTTTTAATAAAGTCTCATATTCTTTTACGACATCTTTTCCTTCAATAATTTCTTTTACTGATTTGTCAAATTCTTTATTTGTAAGTTTTGATTTTATTACATTCTCTAATTGTTTAAATAAATCTAATTTATTCATTCCCAAGCCTATACTAGATCGAGGTGTAGTCAAAGGAATCGATAATAAAGGATCTATTTGTAATATTTTTATAACTTCTCGTACCTTGTTATATATCCAATCTGTTCCTAATCTTTTATCAATAGCTTCTCTGATACACTCATTTGCAAAGTTTGTTGCTTGCCTAACCTTATCAAATTCATTTCCAAATAATTCTCCTTTAATATATCCAGTAAGATAATATTGTGAAAAAGCTTCGATTATTTTATGTCTCCCATACATTGTATTTAGAAGAGGTTTCGATAACCAAGACATACCCTCATAAAAAATTATTTCATTTGTCATGCCATGCCAGCCACGTAAGCCCAATATTTCGATTCTTTTTGTTTCTATAGTGTTCAGAATAAAACCATATGCATGATCCTGACGAGAGACTTTTACTTTAGAAGTATGTCTTATTCTCATTGCTTCATACCATAAACAGACTCTCCACTGCCTGTACCTTTGAAATTCTTCACCATGGAAATAATTTAATGTTGGTAAAATAATCTGTTGTTTCTCGATATCTGTTTGAGGAGATTTATCTGTAGACAGTGTAACAACGACTTTAGCATTATTAGACCATCTACGTGCAAGAAACGTAGCTATGTCAAGAAGAACATCATTTCTCAAATATTTTTTTTTATTATCAGATGTCACATCTATCAACCGAATATCGAAACAACCATGTCCATGACTTTTCTGTACTCCACTTCACCCCATTGGCTATATGCATTTGCAAAAACTATTTCAGCTGCAATCTTCGGGTCGGTACCGATATTTAATAATTTAGTAAATGCGATTGTTTCTCTTAAACTAGGCCCATAAAATAGTTCTTCTACTCCGGCAGCTTCTCTTAACGATCTTGCTAATTTTATAGCACGTTGAATATTAATTAAATTGTCATTATTTACTATAGTATGTTGTTTAATAATTTCAAGTTCAGTTTCCTCTGGTGGGTAATCTAAGTTTAGCCTAATTGGGAATCTGCTTAAAAGTTGAGGTGGTAATTCTTTAGTGCCAACGTGTGATAAGGGATTAATTGTAGCAACTACAAACCATCCTTCACTAGCTTTAATAACCTGACCCTCTGCTTCCTTCAAAATTATTTGTCTCCTATCATCTAGAGCCTCATCTAATCTTAGGAGCATATCTGGTTCTGCAGCATTCAATTCATCTAAATAAAGAATTCCTCCTTTTTTCATGGATTTTACTAGTATTCCCTCTACAAAGTTGATTTCACCATTTTCTATAGTTTTAGTTCCAACTAAATGAGATTCTCTTGTTCTAAGACTAAAGTTTACAGAAAAAATATTTTTATCAAGTTCAGAAGCAAATTTTCTTGCCAATGATGTTTTTCCTGTTCCTTTAGGACCAATTATAAGCGCAAAAAGATTTATTTTATAAGCTTTCTTTAATATATCCATAGATTGATTCCAGTCTAGATAATTGATGGTCTCCACTACATTGCTCATTATTAACAATACAGATTGAGTTTAATTTAGAATTAACTAAATAAATTAGAAATTATCTTTTTGAATGAATTATCTTCTTTTTATTATTTATATAATCAGTTAATAGCATCTTATCTATTGAATCTGGATTAATATAATAAGATCTTCCCTTTACATATTTTTCCATTTCATTTACATAACTCAACATAGAGTCCTCTTCACTTATCATTATAGTGTCAATTTGAATGCCTTTTTTATAACATTTTTTGGCTTCAATTATAGTACGTTCGCCTATAAATTGATCAACTTGTCTATATCTATAACACAAATATACTAATTCGCCTGAATTTACATCTAAATTCATTTCCTGACTTTTCTTAATAGAATTTATTGTATTTTTATCAGGGATATAAAAGTGAGAATATGGTCTTTGTGAAAGTATTTTTTGTTGCTCTTTTTCATTATCAATAAAACATGCACTAGGGTGACCATCAGTAATAAGCACTATTCTTTGATTTTCTACAGAATTTTTCTGTAAAATTTTTTGGGCTAGTCTTAATGCAGCTTGATAATTTGTATAATGAAGAAAATCAACACCAGGTTCAAAAGTTTTTAAATATGGGATATCTTGCGGATTTATTTTAGAAGCTAACGCCCCGAATCCTACCATGTTAATTATGTCTGAAGGAAAATATTTTTTATTTAGGATATACAAAGACCATAATGCTCTCTTAGCAGCTTCTATTCTACTTAAATCTCCGTACAATGTTGAATATCTCATTGTGGAACTGAGATCTATACAATATACAATTGAAACTCGAACGTCCTCGATAGTTTCATATTCTTCAAAATCTTCAACATCCAATTTTATCGGTATTTCAACTTTGCCATTTTTTCTTGCAAGCCTTTGGATTGAATTTAATAATGTATTTGGAATATTAATCAGTCTGGTATCATCACCAATTTCGTATTTTTTTGTTGTATCTAATAAGAGGGATCCGTATCCAAAGCTTTTGGTCTCATGTATTCCAAAATCTCCTTTTTTTAGTTCTTTCAATATGTCTTGTAATATTTTTTCACCTATAGTCGCAAATCCTTTGCTGCTTAACCATTTTTCAGAATTTTTTATATAACCTTTCTTTATAAGGTGGGTAACAATAGGCAGATTCGATTTTACATCGTTGTCTGACGATACCTCTGAATCGTTTTGATAAATGATATCGTTTTCTTGGTTAAGTTCATCCTTGTTCTGTTTTGTTTTGATAATTTCTTGTAAAGTTTGTTCTAATTCATGCAACGAAGGTGTTTTTTCTTTAAGAATTTCTTTTCCAAGTGATTTTAATAGGTCATCTAGTGTATTATTACTTATGTTTTGTTCCCCTTTATCTTCAAATTTTTTAGTTGAAGTATTATCTGATTCACTTGTAAAAGGAAAGTAAACAAAATCTATTGATTTATTAATGAGTGTTTTCATATATTCCCTTTTCTCTTCTATCAATAATTGGATTATCTAAATTCCTTAATCCTTCAAGTATTAATTCTACTATTGATGCTCTATATTCTTTATCTTGTTTATTAGTGAACGATAATCCATTAATATCAATTCTGTTATATTCAATATTTTCAATAAAAATATCATTTTCTTTTTCGTCTATTTCTATAATCCTATCGAGTATTTTTTTAAGAGTGGGAAAATTTTTCAATTGAGCTTCGTAATTATCAGGGGAATTGCTGGTGTCATCTCCTAAAAGATTTTGCGATACTATAAATCTCTTATTTTTACCGAATTCATTTTTTAACAGGACAATTTCTTCATTCTTGATATTTTGAAGATATTCTCTTGCTGTAGTGTTTACTGCTTCAGAAATCAATTTATTTAAAATCTCTAATCTATTTTGCTTATTATCATCTAATTCAGATAATTCAAATTTCGATGTTTGGTGTATACTATTAATATCTGAAAATCTAGGTACTGCCTTTACATTATAATTCAACGATCTTACGCGTTCAGCCTCACTAATTATAGCTTCAGTGGAGTGAACCGACATTCTCACACTTACTCCTTTGTCTTGGTTGATGTCTGAATTTGTTCTAGCTAACTGTGTGATCTTAGCAATAGTTTTCAAAACAAAGATAGGTAAAATAATATTTTTTGGATCGCTTAGTTTTATTTCCTGTATTATTATAAGCATTTCGTCAATAATTTTTACAGGGTAGCGTGTCTCAATATGGCTTCTAAGTCTATCAAACAAAGGTTCTATTATTTTTCCAGAATGAGTATAATCAATTGGATTGGAGGTAGCTATTATTTTGAGATCAGGTTCAAAGTAAACTGGATATGAACCTGTAGTAAATTTACCTTCCTGCAATACGCTTAATAAAGCGACTTGTTTTCTTGGATCTAGAACAGGTAGTTCATCAATACATAATATTCCATGTCTAGCCTGTAATAGTTGACCTGGTGAATATGATTCTATATTATAGATCTCTACTCCTTTTTTTGCTATTTTGATGGCATCGATTTGTCCTACTAAATCTTTAACCGAGATATCAGGAGTGGCCAAAATGTATCTATATCTTTCAGATCCATTAATCCAATCAACTCTAGTATCTAAGCCATTATTCCTAATATTTTCTTCTGTTTCCTTTGATACCGTGAACGTGGGGGAATAGTGTGTAACTTCTTTGTCTTCTAATAAAGAAATCATGTGTTCCACTCTAATTGTTGTGGGAATATCATTTGTTAAGGACTTTCTAATTATTGGTATTGGTGATAATAGATTGTTGGAGATAGCTTCAGATAATTTTGTTTTGGCTTGACCTATTTGTCCTACCAATAAGAGATCATGACCAGCAAGAATTCCTCTATTTATTGATGGTATAATATCATCATCGTATCCAATGATTCCACGGTAGGGATTTATACCTTTTTTAAGAAGTGCGATTAAATTCCCTCTAATTTGATCATCAACTTTAGCATGTTTATAATTTATTTCGAGAAGATCTTTTAATGTTTTAATTTCTTTATAATTTTGTGGAACACCAGGGAATATTTCATTATATGTTGGATCAGAGCTGTAAGAGTCTAATACCATTTTCTCTATATCTTTAAAATTCAATAGATTTCTTGCTGACTGAAACAAAATTTAAACATTGTTAAAAGAATAGATAATAGTACTCATTCAAATAATTATATCACTAATAAAATTCTTAAGGATTTTCTGTGATATTCCTAGTTTTTAAAAAAACTTTAATAAAGTTTCTAAAATAAAATAATATTCTTTCATTCTGTTATTGTATTTTTCTTATTTTTTATCTGTAATGTATATTAAACTCAACATTTTAACGAAGAAAATATACTAAATAAGATTTATAAAATAACAATATTTGACTTAGATACAAAAAAAGACAATCTATCAGATTGTAAATTAAAATATTTAACTTATCCTAGTATGATTTTTATTTAGGTCATGATTCTAGTTTTAAGAGTTGTCAACAGCAGACTATAAACACATTGTTAGAATTATGGGTAAAGATGTTGAGGGAGATAAAAAAATAACTATCGCTTTGAGTAAAGTTAAAGGTGTTGGTTACAACTTCGCTCAAGTGTTACTTCAAAAATTAAATATTAATCCATATATTAGAGTCGGTCTTTTAACTGATAAAGAATTAAATGATATAGAGAACGCTCTTAAAGATCCTAATAAAATAGGTATTCCATATTTCTATTTCAATAGAAGAAAAGATATGGATACAGGTTCCAATATTCATTTACTTACGTCTGATTTGGATTTTATTGTTTCAAATGATATAGACAGAGAGAAAAGTATTATGAGTTGGAGGGGATATAGACATATGTTTGGATTACGTGTACGGGGCCAATGCACACGTACTACTGGTAGAAGAGCTAGTGCAGTTGGAGTACGTAAAATAGCACAAGCTGCACCAAAAACAAAAAAGAGTGGTGAATAATGGGAGATCCTAAGAAATCAAGAAAAACATTTCGTAGACCTCGTCAGATATGGACTACTGATCAGTTAAGTTCAGAGTTGTATCTTATTGGATCCTATGGTCTTAGAAGCAAAAGTGAATTATGGAAAGCCCAAACTAAGGTAGCAGATATAAGAAATCAAGCTCGTGAATTATTAGCTCTAACAATTGAGGCAAGACAGACTCAAGAAATTAAACTATTAACCTATTTACAAAGACTTGGATTAGTAAAAGATTCTGCAACTCTTGATGATATTCTTAATTTAAAATTGGAAGATATTTTAGAACGAAGATTACAAACGATCATAATGAAAAAGGATAATGCCAAAACTCCGCATCAATCGAGGCAGTTAGTAGTACACGGTCATGTATCAATTGGCGGAAGGGTTATTAACATTCCAGGTTACATAGTCAAGAAAGATGAAGAATCAAAAATTGAGTTGAGATCTCAATTTATGAATCCATCTCAAAATATCCCTACTAGCTAATAATTAAGAAACAATATCAACATGGTCTATTTTTCCATCTGCATTCATGTCGAAACCTTGAACAACTAACGCAAGTTGATCATCACTTGAAGAATTACTGTATATTTTATTTCCATAATTGGTTAATGCAATAACTGATGCTTTTGTTCCTATACTTCTTACACCTGCTAAAATAAGGATTTTTTTATCTTTGTTATAGGGATTATTTATTTTAGCAATCAGACCATGATTGTCCATATTATATATTCTTCCTGATTGGTCAGTTAATCCAGACCAATAATTATCTTCATTAAATTTAATCTGAAGATATTTGTTGAATTCTGAAGTAACAATATTTGTGCCTGGCCCACCAATCAAGATTAAATTTTTATTATCAATATCTTTTTCCGCTTTTGCATCTACATCTAATTTAACTATAAACCCAGAAGTAGATGAATCAGATAATGTTCCAAGGTAAAAACTCAAATGTACAGCGTAATGCCCGTCCCTCGAGGAAGATTTGTAAGGTCCATGAGGATCAGGTGCTCCTACAACTATTAATCCAGTAAAAGAGTTATTTTCATAAAACTCTTTTAATATATATGGAATATTTTTTCTTCTCTCATTTTTTGTGTAATGAGAAGATTCGAATTTCTCAACGTCTCCTTCAAGTTCTAAACCAAATGAAGGACTAGAAGTTGAGTACAGCCTAGCTGTACCTCCTTTGATCAAACTTGTTCCTACTTGTTCTATTGCTCCTATTCTAACCAATTTTCTAATATAATAATAAACTGTTTGATCATAAAGCTTTAATTCCTTTGCTACTTGTGCTGGATACATAGCCTTAGATGACAATAACTCTATTATTTTCCATGCAATTTTATTTGATAAAATTTTCATATCAGTTATATTATCAAATATTAAAATTTTTTTGCTAATGGTGTCTCCGTTACGATCATAGATTATAGTCTTTTTTCTCATAATACTAAATTGTAGAATTTCTATAAAATGTTTTATACCGGTAAACAAATATTATAATTATTTTTTACATGTTGATTTGAAATTAAATTTATAATTATAATTATTTTTATAATGGTATATTATAATTGTTAATACACTATTTAAACTAAGTTCATACGATATAACTTATGTGTTCTATAATAGGTTATATTGGTAAATGCACGGCTGCATCGGTTATAGTTGAAAGTTTAAAGAAAATGGAATATAGGGGATATGATAGTGTTGGAATAGCTACCCTCGAAAGAGACAGAATTTTACTTCGTAAAGATATAGGTAAGGTTCTGGATGTTGATACTTCTCTACAATTATACAATATGCCTGGACAAATAGGAATAGGGCACACACGCTGGGCTACCCACGGGGGTATAACTAAATTAAATGCTCATCCTCATACGGATTGTACAAATAATGTAGTTGTAGTTCATAACGGAATAATCGATAATTATCAACAACTAAAAGATAATCTTGTAAAGCAAGGACATATTTTTCAAAGTCAAACTGATAGTGAAGTTATCGCACACTTAATTGAGATGTATCTCAAAAAGTTTGGTGATGTCAAAAAGGTTATTATTGAAACTTGTAAGCAATTACGCGGTTCTTATGCTTTTGTTGCAATTTTCAAATCTGGATTGATCGCTGGTGCTAGATTAGATGAACCGTTAATTATTGGAATAGGAAATGGTGAAAATTTCATTTCCAGTGATGTGTTAGGTTTCTTAGAGTATACAGATAAAGCTATCTTTCTTGACAATCGTGACATAGTTATTCTTGATCATCAAAGCATAAACTTGTACGATTTTAATGGTAATAATGTATCCAGACCTATAACTCAGGTAGCTTGGGAATTAGGAGATATTGATAAAGGTAAATACGCACACTACACAATCAAAGAGATCCATCAACAGATAAATTCTATACCTACGGCTTTTCAGATTGACAAAATATCTCTTAAAAAAGCAGTCGATATTATTTCTTCCTCTAAAAATATTTTTATTACAGGAAGTGGTACCAGTTATCATTCAGCTTTATTAGCAAAATATCTTTTCTATAAATTTGCGAAATTAAGAACTGAAATAATAATGTCAAGCGAGTTCGAATATATGTCTGCACCTATTGATGAAAACTCAGTACTTATCGCTATTTCTCAAAGTGGTGAAACAGCAGATGTTTTAAATTCCGTAAAGATAGCTAAAGAGAATAAAGCAAAAATTCTTTCTATCGTAAATATATCTACTTCTTCTTTATCTAGGTTGAGCGATCATTATGTTTCTATAAATTGTGGACCAGAAATGGGCGTTGCTGCAACAAAAAGCTTTACTGCACAATTTGCAACAATATATTCTATTATTAACAGTTTATGTGTAAATAATAGATCATTAGACATGTCAACAGAGATGTTTAGTAAAGCTTTAAATGAGATTTTAATAGATGATTCGTATATAGAAAAAATAGCTGAGGATATAAAATCTGTAAAAGACATCTATATTCTAGGCAAGTCCTTTCATTATCCAATTGCATTAGAGGGGTCTCTGAAAATTAAAGAACTCGCCTATGTTCATGCAGAGGGTATAGCTGCTGGAGAAATCAAACATGGGCCTTTGGCTCTTATTGAACTTAATACTATTGTCATAGTTCTTAATCCAGAAGATGAAACTTATTCTGATACATTACATAGTGTCCATGAAATGAAATCAAGAGGTGCAAAGATTATTGGAATTTCAAATAAAAATAATGATGTATATGACTATTTTATCAAATTGCCCTTAGTTAATGAAAATTTGTATCCAATAATTGAAATTATCCCAATTCAAATATTATCCTATTACTTAGCATTAAAAAAGGATGCTAATCCTGACTATCCTAGAAACTTAGCTAAGTCAGTAACTGTGAAATAACTTTAAATCTTCATTTAGTATTATTTTTTAGTCAAATATTAATTTCATTTAATTTAAATTTTTTTTCTATAGTTTTCTCATATTCTCTCTCAATATATTTCAACAGAGTTTCTCCGTTAAGTTTGCCACTTGCATTTATCATTGTTGCTATTGATACCCCCCCAGCACCAACTCCTTCCTTTACAAAGCCATTTGCAAACGCTTTTAGTCCTAGTTTTGTCGATTCAATTAAATGTAAATCCGAAATAACAATACCTACATTGTCATCTATAGATAACACTAGGTTTGTAAAATCTGCACTATGATCATTAAAAATATATTTTGTAGTACCTATAAAGACTTTATCAGTTTTAACTTTTAGACTTTTTAAAATCGATAAAATACAACACATTTGAGTTCCACCTGCCAGCATTACTATCCCACCATTCTCAATAATCCCTTGAGCAATACCTGTCACTGAAGGGATCATAGGATCTCCAAACAAGGAGATAGCATCAAAAGGTTTATTTTTCAATGACCCAAAATCAATATTATTTTTTTTCATACTTTTTCTTATTAAATTATTTTTTAAATTATGTGGATTTTCTGGCATACTACTACTCATTTTATTTTCTGCGTCTATACCTAAAGAAAGCATAACCCCAAGTGCAGTGGTAGTTCCACCAGGAATACTTTCTCCAAGAATTACAAGATCATGACTTTTAGATAGATGTTTACCTAGTATTAATCCATATCTATAGGCTTTTTCTACCTCCTCTGATTCCATCGCGATGTTCTCCGAGATATTTTTACCCGATCTTAGATTAAATGAAAATAATGGTATATCAGGTTTTATTTTGACTCCTGAATCTACTACAATAAAAGGAATGTTACCAATATTTAACATTGTTTTTGTTATGATAGCTGGAGTTGGTTTTCCATCAGGAGTTGCAGGTACGCCATTTATACATTTACATCTACCATAATAAAGAAATTCTGCATCCGCTGAAGATGTATATTTAATTAAATCTTTATTCGCCCCAGCTACAGTAATCCCTGGAATTTCACTTGTTTCAGTATATGATATCACACAAACGAAAATAGGATTGTTTGATTCTAATATATCAATATTATATCTACCGTTTACAATTGTAATATCTTTATATCTTTCTGTCAATTTGTTATTCTCCTTGAGTAATAAATCTTATAAACTCGTTCCTTGTTCTGGGAACTAAAATATAATTATTTTTCTTTTCTTCTTCTATCGTAGAAGTTGGTTTGTATCCATAATCATGACCAGGATAAACTATCAAGTTATTATCTAAATTCATTATTTTTTCAAATAAACTGTTGTACATCTCTTCAGGATCACTACCAGGTAAATCGATACGGCCACAATTTCCAACAAATAATGTATCTCCAGTAATTATTGCTTTAGAATCAACTATTAAACATATACTATCCTTTGAATGGCCTGGAGTAAATATTACATGAACAATTGTTTTTCCAATCATAAATTCATCTCCATCATTTAATGAAATATCATGTTTTTCTCTAGAATTATTATGTTGCATAACTTTACATTTGATGTTACTAACAATTTGATCATTTCCAATTATATGATCAAAATGAGAATGAGTGTTAATAACATACTTTACTTTATATTCATTTTTATTTATTCTTTCAAAAATCTTTTCTAAATCCCATGATGGGTCGATAACTGCGATTTCTTTTTCTTCATTATCTATAATTAAATAAGTGAAATTTGCCATTTGTCCAACAGCAATTTGTTCTATTCTAAAGGTCAATTATACTATCCCTTCCTCAACTTCTATGGGTATTCCTATCTTCTTCAATATTAAATTACCAGTAAATTTTCTGTTATTCAATAATCCGGTTTTAATTCTATGAAATGTTATTGTTGTATTGGCCCTTACACAATCTGTTGAAATTTCTCCATTATTAGGATTTAAGCCAGAAGGTATATCCACAGAAACAATATAAGATTTAGAATGATTTATTAATTTAATTACTGATAAATGAGGATCTTTAATATCACCTTTAATTCCAGTACCAAAAATTCCATCAATAATTATATCCGCATTAAGTATGTGTTTTTTTGTTATACTATCTAATTTACTATTTAAGATTAATTCTATAGTGTTTTTCATTTTACTTATAATTTGAAAATTTATTAATGCTTCCTCTGTCTTTATGGAGGATGTTTCTCCAAGAAATATCACTTTAATATTAATACCTAAACAAGTTAAATGTCTCGCTGCAACCATTGCATCACCGCCATTATTTCCAGATCCACAAATAGCTAAAATTTTTAATTTTGCAAGTTTTTTATTTTTAAACCGTTTAATAATAAAATCTGCTACTCCAAAACCTGCATTTTCCATCATTAAAACTTTTTTCATACCGAATTTAGTATGCCCAATATTTTCAATTTCATACATTTGATGAGATGAAATAGCAGTCTCTGACATCTTTTTACTAGTTTTTTTGTGTTTCTCATTCTTTACCTTGGTATGATTCATTTTTGATATTTATGGAGATGTATTTGTATTTAATTTGATGCCTTCTATTTTTTTTGGAAGTGCATCTTATAATCAGAAAAATTGATTTCTATCGATCCATTACTAGTAATTAAAAATGTTCTGCCATTATAATTACATTTTATTTGTGGAGTTTTTCCTTTTTTCCATATTGGCTCAATAATTTTATAATATTCTACAAGTTTTCTTTTTTCATAAGATAATTCATTATTAACTTTTATTCTCTTTTTTCTAAGAAACTTAAATGCTAAAATTACGAATTTATAATTATAATACCTAAACATTTTAACAATAGAAAAACATCGCTCTATTTGATCGCTTGGGACATACAATGATTCTCCTGTGCCTGATTTAGCTTCAATAACTAACAAAATAGCTTTATTATTATTTACAGCTATTATATCTGGAAGACCAACACTGGAACCTCCAAGCCTTTTCGCTATCCAATTTCGATTATTAATTCTATTTACAATCGAATATTCAAAACTATATCCTCTGCTTCTACGTATATTTCCCAAGTATTTTTCTATTCAATATTCAAACTTTTATTAACTGTTGGTTTTAAATAGTCTATTTCATTTTGATACTGTTAATTAAAACTCTATATTATGAATATTAATTAACAATTATATGGTATCTGAGAAAATTAAGATTTCACTTCAATCTATAAACAATGAATTGCAATCAATAGAAAATAGGAGAGAACATTTAATAAAAGAATCGCGAGGTGTTGTTATTTTGTGCAGTCAGTCTATCATATCACTTCATCAAGGTCATATACAAGAAAGTCAATTAAAATTAGACAAAGCAAAAGATTTGTATTCATCTCTTAAAACACTAGCTCAGGGAGATCTTTTAAGATATCTGTCCATGTCAGAACAAGAACTAGTAGAATCTATTCTTTTGATGAGTATCGTAAAAAATGAAACTCTACCTGGATTGGATGAAATTGGCGTTTCTAGCCAAGCATACCTGTTTGGAATATTAGATTGTATAGGTGAGATAAAGAGAATGGTTTATGATCTGGTTAGACTCGGCAGGTATGAGCAAGCAGAATCACTTTTTGGAGTCATGCAAGAAATTTACAGCAATATTTATCCATTTTCTATATATGATAACATAGTAAGCGGGATCCGAAAGAAATTGGATATATGTAAAATCTTAATCGAAAATACTAGGGAATTGATAACAGAAGAATCTCGACGATCTATCCTAATTGAATCATTAAAGAACTTAGATAACAAACTTTAATCGATTTAATACGTCTGCAAATAATATTCAATAAAGTAAAGTTAATTAGAAACAATACTAACTTTTTCTCCATATGATATGAAAGACAGTGAAAAAGTCCTAAATATAATAAATAATGTTACTCAAAAAGGAGATAAGGTAATTACTGAAGAGGATGCAAAATCTATATTATCAATATATGGAATAAGCGTACCAGAATATTCCATTGTAAATACCGAATTAGAAGCTGTATCCAAAGCAAAGGAAATTGGTTTTCCACTTGTTGCAAAAATAGTATCAGATCAGATATTACATAAGACAGATGTTCAAGGAGTAAAAGTTGGCTTACAAAATGAAGACGAAGTTAAAGAAACATTTCTAGATATGTATACCCGCTTGTCTAAAGACTATAAAGTTAAAGGAGTTCTGTTAGAAAAGATGGTTCCCAAGGGAATTGAGTTAATAGTTGGCTTACAAAACGACCCTCAATTTGGTCCAGTCATAATGCTTGGCTTGGGAGGGATTTATACAGAAATATTTAAAGATGTTTCCTTTAGAGTTCTTCCAATCATTAAAGCAGATGTTTTAGATATGATTAATGATCTAAAAGCTAAAGAGATCTTAAAAGGATTTAGAGGAGCCGAGCCAGTAAATCTAGAAATGCTTTGTGATGCAATTCTCAAGATAGGGAATTTGGGAATTGATATGGCTAAATTTATAGATAGTATAGATTTTAATCCTATTATAGTTTATCCAAATAATTATTATGTTGTTGATGCAAAAATTCTTCTGAAATCAATTCCCGATGAAAATATCATATCTAATTCAACACCTGATTCCAGTTATATGAATACGTTCTTTAATACGAATTCTATAGCGTTAATAGGAGCATCGCCTGAAGAAGGTAAGATAGGCAATTCCGTGTTAAAAAGTTTGTCTAAATACGACTATAAAGGGAACATATATCCTGTAAACGCGAAGGGTTATGATGAAATCCTAGGGTTAAAGGCTTATAAAAATTTAGAAGAGATCAGTGAAAATGTAGAGTTAGTAATAGTCACAGTTGATTTAAAATTTGTGCCTAATATATTGGAAACATGTGGAAAGAAAGGAATACATAATATGGTAATCATTTCTGGAGGTGGAAAAGAACTTGGTGGAGAAAGAGCAGAAATAGAACAAAAAGTTAAAGAATTATCTTCTAAATTGAAAGTTAGAATTATCGGACCAAATTGTATAGGAATGTTTAATGGTGAAAATCGATTAGATTGTGCTTTTCAAGGACATGATAGGATGGTTAGGCCTAAAAAAGGAGATGTTGCTTTCTTATCTCAAAGCGGAACTATTGGAATTGCTTTTATGGAAACTTCAGACTCTTTCGGGATGAGCAAAATGATTTCTTATGGTAATCGTTCTGATGTTGATGAAGCAGATATGATTTGGTATTTATCAGAAGATCCAAACACAAATGTAATTGGTCTCTATGTTGAAGGTCTCGGTAACGGTAGAAAGTTTATGAATACTGCCAAGAGAGTTATAAATGAAAAAAAGAAACCTATAGTAGTTTTCAAAAATGGACGAACCCAACGAGGAGCTAAACAAGCAGCATCTCACACTGGATCATTGGGCGGATCATATTCTGTTGTAAAAGGAGCATTTGATCAAGCAGGTATTATATCTGTAGATAGCTACGAAGAATTAACCGGATCATTGAAAGCTTTAACTTGGCAACCTATTCCCCAAGGAAATAAAGTGGCTTTAGTTACTAATGGTGCAGGACCAATAATTGCTGCAATAGATCAGTTTCAGAGATTAGGATTAAAAATCGCTGAATTAAGCGAAGATACTAAAAGAAAGTTTGCTGATCATTATCCTGCAACCTATGTTCTCGGCAATCCTCTTGATGTAACTGGGTCTGCCAATGCTGATGATTATAAATTTGCTATTCAAACATTTATGGATGATCCTAATATTGATATTATAATGCCCTGGTTTGTGTTTCAGGATGATCCTCTCGAAGAAACTATTGTGGATATATTAGGAGATTTTCAAAAACAAAAGAAAAAACCAATTATAATAGGTGCTTTAGGAGGCCCATTTACTATTGATATATCAAGAAGATTAGAAGAAAAGATGGTACCAGTATATCATTCAGTAATATCATGGGTTACAGCAGCGGGTGTACTTGCAAAATGGTCTGAGCTTAAAAACAAGAAGTCTTGATTTCTTTTTTCAGACAGGGAAAACTTATATTGTTTTCAAACATAATTAGATTATGGAAAGTACACAACAATCACAAATAGTAACTGTTACTCCAAAAGCTGCAGAAAAAGTTAGTGAATTTATGAAACAAGAAGGTAAAGATAGTTTATTTTTGCGTGTATATGTCACTGGTGGAGGCTGTTCTGGCTTATCATATGGTATGGGTTTTGAAGAAGGTTCTGAAGAAGATGATCTTGTTATCGAGCAAAATGGAGTCAAAATTTTGGTAGATAATTACAGTCAAAGATATTTGAAAGGAGCTAATATTGATTACATTGATAGCCTCATGGGTTCTGGATTCAAAATTAATAATCCCAATGTAACCAAAAGCTGTTCATGTGGTCATTCATTCTCTACTGAGTAAAATCTTTTTTTTAATTATAATATATATTATATTTAGCTCCTGTAAAGTTATCTAGTAGTTAAAAAACTAAAATATAATATCTATTAAGGCCATAACCCTCTGATATTAATTGCTTCAACAACCCTCTGTACTGCAAGTAATGTAGCGGCTTTTCTCATGTCTACATTATATTTTGTATGGATATCATAAACATCATAGAATGATTTTGTGATGTTTATATCTAATCTTTTATTAACTTCTTCTTCTGTCCAGTAATCTCTTCTTAAATTCTGTAACCATTCAAAATAAGAAACAGTTACACCTCCTCCATTAGCAAGCACGTCAGGTATCACTAAAATATCTTTTTTATATAAAATTTCATCTGCCTCGGGAGTTGTAGGTCCGTTAGCTGCTTCTGCTATGATCTGTGTTTTTATTTTATCTGCATTATGATTAGTAATTTGATTTTCTAATGCTGCTGGAATGAGAATAGTACATTCGGTTTCTAAAAGTTCGTCATTAGTAATTGATTTTGCATTCCCAAATCCTACTATGCTCCCTGTTTCTTTTTTAAATTTCATTAGGGCATCCATAGATATTCCATTTGTATTAATTATCGCTCCTTGCGAGTCTGAAGCTGCTATTATCTTTGCACCTTGCTCTTCAACCAGTTTGGAAGAAAACTGTCCTGCATTTCCAAAGCCTTGAACTACAACTGTAGCTTGTTTCATATCAATATCTCTTTTTTTAGCAGCTTCTCTAACGGTATATGCCAAACCTCTACCAGTTGCCTCATTCCTGCCTAATGAACCACCGATTGCGATTGGTTTTCCAGTTATTACCTCTGGTTGAACATAATTTCCCTTTAACGTAGAATAAGTATCCATAATCCATGCCATTTCTTTCCCTCCTGTATATACATCTGGTGCAGGAATATCCCTATACGGACCGATAATATCAGATATAAGATATGCAAATCTTCTGGTCATTCTTTCTAATTCATTTTCTGACATCTGTTTTGGATTACAAATTATTCCGCCTTTTCCACCACCATAAGGAATATTTGCTATTGCACATTTCCATGTCATCCACATTGATAAAGCCTTAACTTCGTCTAGTGTAACATCAGGATGATATCTTATCCCTCCTTTATGAGGTCCCCTCGCATCATTATGTTGGGATCTAAATCCAGTAAACACCTTTATTGACCCATCATCCATTCTTGTTGGAATAGAAACAGTTAGAATTCTTTTAGGTTTGGATAATATCTCAAACATTCCATTGTCTAAATTTAGAATTTTGGATGCTTCTTGTAGTTGTTTTAGTGCTACTTCATATGGGTTTATTTTTTCATTAAAATTAGATGATGACATATATTTTATTCATAATGTGTTGTTTAACCTTAGATAATAAATATATCTCTATAAATTATCATTTTTCATTTTTTTTAAGATAATTAAGCGGAGTTGTTCGTCAGACTTATCCCCATATTCGATGTTGAGTGACATTGCTATTTTTTCTAGTTTTTCTCTTTCTGTTAATACAGGTCCATGTATTATCTTTCCAAAATACAAATTTTTTTCATTATTATGATCATCAACTGAAATATTATTGACTTTAACTTTATTTACCTCCTTAAGAAGGGATTGTTTGGTGTTATTATATTCACCAATTGCTTTACCTATATTTCTTGTCATATCTGGTAATTTTTTTGAACCAAAAAGTAAAAAAATAGAAATTAAACCAATTATTATCCATTCTGATCCGCCAATTCCCATATTATATAATAGATGAAAAGATAATTTATTTATTAATTATGCATTTGTAAATTATTAAAGTGTGAAAATATTTATTTAAATTACTTTAAAAGAAATACTAAGTTAAGAATTATTGATTTGGGTATTTGTCAAAGCACTTATATTCGTGCCAATCACCCTTAGTTTTACTTTACAATAAACATGAGGTTATGGAATTGCCTAATACTGGTATAGTGAAATATCACGTTAAATTAAGTTTCGACGTAGATGGACTCGTAGAAAAAGCGGATATAATAGGTGCTATTTTTGGCCAAACTGAGGGACTCTTAGGTCCTGAAATGAATTTGAATGAATTACAAAAGGTCTCTAAAGTTGGTCGAATAGAAGTTAATGTAGACACGAAGTCTAATGTAGCAAAGGGTGATGCTCTTATTCCTATGAGCACTGATATTTCTACTGCTGCTCTTATAGCAGCTGCAATAGAAAGCATAGATAAAGTGGGCCCATTTCAAGCCAAGTTCGAGTTGTCAGGCATTGATGATATTCGGGCCATAAAGAAAAAAGTTATAGTAGATAGAGCAAAAAAAATTGTTCAAGAATGGGCTACTAAAACTATTAGTGAAGGTGAAGAAATGCTCAAGGATGTATATGATGCAAGTAAACCAGGAAAACTTACTACATTCGGAAAGGGACAACTTGCATGTGGGACAGGAGTATTCAATGCTGATTGGGTTATTTTAGTGGAAGGCAGAGCTGATGTCATTAATCTGTTGCGAGCAGGATTCGATAATTCGATAGCTATTGAAGGCGCTAAGATTGATGAAAGTATTACTCATCTAACAGAAGGGAAAAAAGTTATAGCTTTCTTAGATGGTGATAGAGCAGGTGATTTAATTTTAAAAGAACTCCATGGCTTGGTTAAAATCGACAAAGTATTCAGAGCACCCGCTGGAAGAGAGGTTGAAGAATGTACACCTTTAGAAATAACG
>DASQLB010000248.1:0-13100 GCA_035630235.1 Nitrososphaeraceae archaeon
CATATTCTTGAAAGACGTCATCATACGGTTCGACAAACCACCATTCGTGCTTTTCTTCATTAACTTCTATTTGCGAAATTTTCAAAACTGTCATTTATTAGTTTTCATTTGTTTATCAATGCCATTTTATATAAAATTTTAATTTTATGACTGAAATAACCATTTATCAACTAAATTAGTTTCAAATATAAAAGAATTAAAATAGATAAAAATAATAAAACTAGAATATATATAGAATGAATCGAGTTAAATTCCTATTACATATTTAGCAACGGCTTTAAATTCTTGTTCGAATATTGCTCTTGAGATAATTTTTGTCAGGAAAGCATAAGAAAATTCACTATCAACATATTGCTTGTCAGATGAAAAAATTTGCAGAAAAAATCAAAATATAGCATAATATAAATATGAAGTCAAAACCGGACACTGATTGATATATTTTGTGAGTAGCCAACCATTTAATCTTATAACACTTACCATCAATTCACTTGATAACTAAATTGTTACCTACTAATTTATATAATTACCTTATTATATCTAATAACTATAAGTGAGTCTGAAAATGGGAAATAAACTTTATGGAAAAATTGCAGTTATTACTGGAGGAAATAGTGGCATTGGCCTTGCTACTGCAAAGAGATTTGTCTCTGAGGGGGCGAATGTTTTCATTTTTGGTCGTCGTCAAAATGAGATAGATGCAGGAATATCAGAGATCGGAAAAAACGTCATTGGTATTCAGGGTGATGTATCGAATCTCGCAGATTTGGATAGGTTGTATGACGTAGTGAAGGATCAAAAAGGCCACCTCGACATACTATTTGCCAATGCTGGCATTGCACAATTTGCACCATTGGAAGAAATTTCTGAGGAACACTTTGATAAAATATTCCGCATAAATGTTAAAGGACTTTTGTTTACTGTGCAAAAAGCACTTCCTATTTTAGAGGATGGTGGATCGATCATTTTGAATGCTTCAATAGGTAGCTCCAAAGGAGTTGGGGGGTCTAGTGTTTACAGTGCGACCAAGGCTGCAGTACGTTCGTTTGCGCGAACGTGGACTGTCGATCTGAGAGATAGAAAGATCCGGGTCAACGCCATCAGTCCTGGACCGATCGACACGCCGATCTTTAGTAGCATAACGCAGAATGAGGAACAGAGCGAGTTATTCAAGAAGAACATCGTGAACGCCGTACCCATGAAGAGAATGGGTAGTCCAGACGAAGTTGCAAAGGCAGTCTCGTTTCTTGCATCGGATGAGAGCAGTTATGTCACAGGTATCGAATTGTTCGTTGATGGAGGTTTGGCACAAATCTAGGGTGTTAGAGCCGTGCCTTGTTAATGCTATTTTTAAATCATCGGATAAACAGACAAAAGAATTGTATACTTTAATGAGTGAATGAGTGAATTATTATTTAGAATATGTATCTACTAAAATATATGTATATTCATTAATTCAAAATTTTTTGAATTTCAGTACAGTTGTATAAATAAACAATAAAACTATATGTCTAAAATTAAACCTTTTTTATTATTTGTATAATACCTACCATATTCGAATTAGGTTTCACCATTAAGTTGTATTCCAATTCGAAAGAATTAAACCAACATTTTTAAATCACAAATTTATATTAATTCACGTAATAGATTGAATAGAAATAACTATTCTTATTGTAATTATCTTATATTTGGAATTGTCATCTCCTTAATTTTTACTCTTACTACTTTACAGAATAATCTCTCTGATAATGCATTTGGGGTTGAGAAAGAACCACCAATTGTCTATGACCAAAATCTACGAATAACACAACTTACAGATGGACTACAATTTCCAACTGGTATAGATTTTCTAGGTGAAAATGATATTTTAGTAATTGAAAAGAATACAGGACAGGTTAAAAGAATACTTAATGGCGAAGTCTTGAACGAACCTGTTTTAGATGTAAATGTTGCTTCAGAAAGCGAGCGCGGATTATTAGGGATAGCTATATTGAATACAAAACAATCTAACGTGGCTAATGAGGAGCCTAGAGAAAATAATCTGAATAATGAAATAAAAGTATTTTTGTTTTATACAGAGACAAAGGATATTGATAATGGTGATATCTTGGGAAATAGACTATACAAATATGATTTCATTGATGGAAAATTAGTCAACCCAAAACTGCTATTAGATTTACCTTTTTTACCAGGACCATCACATAATGGTGGAGTTTTAGATTTAGGACCAGACAAAAATTTGTACATTGTAGTAGGAGACGTTAATCGTGAAGGCAATCTAGGTTACATGACTCTAGCCCAAAATATTGAAGATAGTAAAGTACCTGATGGGCGTGGAGGAGTACTACGTTTAACTGTAGATGGTACGCCAGTTATGGATAATGATAGTTTTTCATTGGGAGATTCTGGCCTTTTAAATTTCTATTATGGGTATGGAATAAGAAATAGTTTTGGCATTGGTTTTGATCCAGTAACCGGTATTTTGTGGGAAACAGAAAATGGGTCTAACTATGGAGATGAAATTAATGTAATTTTACCAGGATTCAATGGTGGTTGGCGACAGGTTTTGGGATTATCTGCAGAATATGAAAATTTCAAAAATAAAGAATTTGATAAAAACAAGTTAATTCTTTTCGATGGAAAAGGAACATATTATGAACCTGTATTTACATGGGTAGATACTGTGGCTCCAACAGCAATTACATTTATAGATTCAAAAATTTTTGGTGAAGAATACGAAAATGATCTCTTGGTAGGCTCAGTAAAACAAGGCCGAATATTTCATTTTAATTTAAATGAAACAAGGACAGGATTAGATCTGTCATCAGAACAATTGGGAGATAAAATGGCAGATGTTGACGAAGAATTAGAACCAGTTACTTTAGGAAGAAATTTTGGAATAATTACTGATATAGAAATAAATCCGTACGATGGTAAAATTTATGTAGTTGATGGGCAGTCAAAGAATGGTAAGATTCTTCAAATATCAAAATAATCTGTCAACCATTAGGTAACAAATGTAGAAATTATATTTTTATAATCGCAAATGATGATCTACATTCAATGATTTATATTCTAGGCTTGCATTCGCAATTATATGATTAAAAACTTCAATCATTAAATTATTTGATAACTTTCAATTTCATTAAAACTTTATTCTTTACATCTAAAAAGTTATCAATTTCATCTCTATAGTTTTACGGTCATATATATAGATATTATATAGTTAAAATGCTGAATATATTTCGAGGAACGAAAAACTGTCTTTGGAAGAATAATTTGGTGGTTCATTGACCTACTGATCAAGTAAAGCTCAGAAATACAAATTATTCAATTTTTGGCATGAATTATTCAATTATGTATAAAAAAATAGATAACATAAATTTTCTATTGTTACGTCTATTATACCCTCAACTTGGAAATGAAAATATAGAGTATAGCTATTATTTCAAATCTACCCATTATCATATTAAAAGACAATATCAATTTTGAGATAGAGTCTAAGTGCATAGTAGTTATACCTGCTGATAATCCAGTATTGGAAATGGTAGAAGCTGTTTCAAAAATTACATTAATAAAGTAAGTATTCTTAGTATTAATATTTAAATAATAGATACATATTGCGGTTATCATTGTAAATAAAATGAATAGAACAACAACAAATATTGCTTCTCTAAATGCTTTATCAGAAAGAATATGAAATTTATATTTATCTAAAGGAACCATACTCATTGATAGTTTATCATTATTTTTTTGTAATTTTTTAGCTTTATAATTTGGTTTGTAAAATGGCTTGATTCTTTTTCGAAATTGAATCGCAGTTGAAGAAATAAAAGTAGGTTGACTATTATTATGATGGTTATTACGATTATGATTTTTGTCATAAAATGTGGTTGTATTTTCTTTATAATTAATGAGCTTGTGAAAAATTAGTATTATTCTTGCTATTTTTATCCCTCCAGCGGTCGAAAAAGCTGTTCCTCCAATTAGCATTAATATAATAAGTAATATTTTACCAGAAGTTGATATATGAGATAAATCTATAAATTGAAATCCAGTGGTCGTTGATGCGCTGATGACATGAAACACAGAAGAAAGCCATTCATTTTTCGAAAAAGAAGATTCGATAAATAAAAATAAAACAATGCATATAGTAATAAGAATTATAAAAACTAGAATTTCTTTAATTTCTTTTGTAGCCTCTATCTCTTTACTAAAAATACCAAAATGAAACGCAAAAGGTAATGCTGCAATTATCATTCCACCCATAATTATAACCAATGTACTTGAAGTTACTGAATTAAGAATTGTAGATGTAGGTACAAATCCTCCACTAGAAAGAGTAGCAAAAGATAAAGATATTGAATCAAATATATTTATATTTCCAAAAATAATAAATAATAAAATAAGAATTGCTGTATATATTGCAAATATGACACTTATTGTTGAAAGTAATTGTTTGAATCTTAATATCCCCCCACCCAATAAATGCCTCATCCCTGCTAATTTTGTTTCAGGATAATACAAAGCCATAACTAAATAAACAAAACTTAATCCCCCAACCCATAATGTATAGGAGCGGTAAAATGAGAAACTTTCAGGTAAATTTTCAGGATGTATTATTGTAGAAAGACCCGTAGTTGTAAAACCTGACGTACTTTCAAGAAAAGAACTTGCAAAAAGAGAAAAGAAATCAATTCCATCCCAAAATGGATTGATATACACGTATGGCAGACTACCAAATAAACTCAACAATACAAAACTTAATACAACAACAATAGATGACTGTTTTAGATTTAGCGGACTTTTTTCTCCTAATGTATTCATAATATAGCCTGTTAAAGACATTCCCACAAATGCCAAGTAAATCCCAATTGAAGATTGCCATTCCCCCCAAATGGTGCCTAATAATGCAGGTATAATCATCAGTAGTCCTGTAAATTGCATTATAATAGCTACATTTGCAAAAATTGGTTTGTAATGTTCCCTTATAATTTTCCTATAACTTCTAAAGGTTTTCTCAATAACTGCTATACGAATCGCTTCCGCAAGATATTCTAGTGTTACTGTACCAATAATTTTTTTTTCTTCAACATTATCTGTACTGTCGGTAACAGGCAAATGTTTTATTTTGTGAGCATGCATTTCTTTAATTGCTTGTCTAACTGTCGATGAACTAGGCAGTGTTATTATTGGAGAAGTCATTATGGATTTGATAGTTATTAAATCAGAATCTTCTCCTTTCATAACAACCTTTTCTAAAATATCACTATCTGTTAATATTCCAACATATTTTCCATTAGCTGTTACTAGAATAATTTCTACATTTTTAGGTTGCAATATTTTAACTGCTTCAGCCACAGAAGAATTCTCATCTGCAGTGACAAATTGAGTATGAATATAGGATGAAAGAGGACGTTCTAACGGCTCAACCATTAACAATCATCATCTTTCTACGATAAATTATTCTGACTTTTTCCAAGTATAAAGATTTGTTTATTAAAAAAACAGATAATAATGCTAAATGTTTATTTTTTTATTAATAAGTTTGGATAGTATTAAACATTATTCAATTTCTATAAATAATACATTTTGTATTAGCATTAATATTTTGTCAAAATAGTTTCAATCTCCGTGACCACATTCTATTAGTAGTTTCATACACTTAATTAATATTATTTTTTGTAAAACGTCGAATAAACAAATTGGATGAATACAAACTAAAATTATCGCCAACAATATATTCCTAAATTAAAGAATAAGAAGAATCTTGAAAATATGAAAATCATAATTAGTTACTTCGAAGCACCTTCTAAATATTAAGATTAGTAGATAACTAAATATTAATAATTAATAGAGAAAAGATGTTGATTATAAATATGCAATAGATCACACCTACAACTACAAAAAAGTTACAATTATAGATAAACTAGCGTATGTTTTAATTCAAAATGAATCAAACAGTGTCAATTAATGTGACCAACTACCTTCACTATTTTTATCATGTCATATCAAAGTTTGTAATTTTTATCTTTTTCATATTGAATTATCTATTTCTTTCTTTTCTAATACTCCATTGATATATCCTGTTTCAAGCATCAAAAGCGAATATAAAATATTAGCCACGTGTGTCTGTACGATAGAGTCTAATACTATATTATTCTCTTCAATGCTTTTTGTTTCTGTAATATATTCTACAATTGTTCCATTATTGTTGGAAATTTTAAATTTGAAGGTTTCAAAAATTTCAATCTGTTTTCCTCTAGTTATTGTATAATAACTAATTTCCTTATTTATTTTATCAGTTATAACTTTTCTGTCTATGCCTATAAAAAATTCAGGAAAAAGATATTCTAGTCGTGTATCCTTTAAAGCTCGGTAAATTATATTGGAAGGAATTCGTAATGTAATAATTTTTGAAAGTATCGACATATTGTATAATTCTCCTCTAATACTTGTTTCCTTCTACCAAACTAAAAGATTGTTACATTGACAATTACATATTTTTTGTTATTATTTTGTTGTTGTGCCATTATTTGTCACATTGAAACAAATTATTTATTGGTTGAAGCTAGTTTTTTATTCAATTTTAATATAAACTATTTTAGAAATAAAAAAAGATTAATTATTATTGTTAGCCTAGTAGACCATGAGTACTACATTTCCAGTCATTTATTTCCATTCCAAAATTACATTTTATCTCTGCTTGTGTAGTTTTTAATTTTTGAGATGAACCTATAGAAGTTTGAATTTCACTTTTGATTTTTTCATTTATTATTCCCTTATCTGCAAATGGATTTGCTAAAGTTGGCAATTTAGAGTCTGATTTACTTTTATGAGCTATAACATATCCTATAACAGGGGATTTATTGAAGTCCTTGATGATTGTTGATGTTATCAATACATTTGATTCTTTAAGGGAGGTAACGCTTCCGGCTATAGTATATGTAGTATCGAATGTCCCGATTTGGGAGGACCCTGAAGATAATACATAAGAATTTGACGCATCTTTTGTTATGTGTATTGTATTAGATGACTGGGTTTTTGCCTGTGTCTGAGCTGTTTGTGAGAAGGATTCTGTTACTCCTATTATAGATATAATACTCAAGGTCAATATACTTAATCCTGCTAATACTACAAATATACTTAATAGATTTTTTATCATTGTTAAATATAAATAATTCTAATATTTAAATCCATATTTTGACCTAAGTTTACCAAATTTCAATAAAGAAATATAACATATTGGATATTAATTGGCAATCAATAAAATATGTTAATAATACAATGATACTGAACTATGGGTAATACGGCTTGAATTATTTTTGTCTATTTCAGCTGGATATGGAACAAATTTAACCTAAATACTGAACTATCTGAAAAATGAATTTATTTGTACTTTCATCAAAAATAATTACAACTTTTGTTATTGGTATCTACTTACGGTAGATCAAATGCGAAGATTTCTCCACTTGAGTTTGCTTCGACATGATAAATTTATTATGTAACTATATCAATATAAATTATATAAAAATATTTAATGATAGAGTTATAAGATTAAAAATAAAGATAGTTTAAATCAAGTTAGAAACAATTCAGATACTTTGAGAATAGATCATGTAAGTATGGGTTCATAAAAATTTTAGGATAGAGAATGCGCATGAATATTTGTATCTCTGAACTGCTTAATCTGATACATTTTAAAAGATATATGAATAGTATGGGGTTTACTACTACTACTACTCAATATACTTTTTCATTATTTTCTTTTTTTTACCATTCTTTATTTTTCTCTATTGTACTCCTGGATTCTGTTGTTCTTCCGTAAGCAGAGATTTCCAATTATCGGGAAGATTCTGAACCCAACCATTGTAAACAATAGGTATAGGAAGAACACCCATTCCTCCTGTTCCATACAATGCAGCAACTTTGTCATCTACCTGAGTTTCTGGTGAACCTATTAGACTAATTCGTCCTGCTACTTTTGCATCACTTGGATTACCATCGTTGTTAGGATCTCCATCAACTACTGTTAGATCATTTGAAAATGAACTAGAGACGTATGCATAATACCCGCCATCCTTCTTTGCGCCAAAGTTTACTCCATGACATCCTGCACTACATGGTAAATCTTTAACCAATTCATCAGTTTCTGTATCAATTATTGTTATTGTGCCACTTCCTGTGTTAGCTGTCACCAAGTACTGCCCATCTGGACTAACTGGAGTTTGTATTGGTAGGAACCCTATTGGTCCACTAACGTTCCCAGAAATAGGATCGTAATTTTCGAGCAGGTTTATTGTTTTGATCAAAGTACCATTGGCAGTATCTAGTACGCTTACAGTACTATCAAAGAAGTCTGCAACATATGATTTGCTTCCATCTGGAGTCATTCCAATAGCTATAGGACTATGTCCTGTCTTTACTTTTCCAGCAATTTTGTCTTCCATCATGTCGTATATTGTTGCAGTACCGGTAAACTCGTCAGGTGTTACCATGTAACGATCACTCATCCAATGTCCATGTGGATGAGATGGGTCTTGGCCAGGGAATTGCATCGGTATAACTTTCTTTATCGATTCACCTTTTGGACCAAGGAGCGCAACTCCTTGTTCTCCATGTAATGCTATCATAAGTTCATCTGTTTTAGTACTTGTCATTACGTGAGAAGGATCATGGCCTACTTCAATATTTTTTACAAGTTTTCCTGTATTTCTATCGAATATGGAGGTCTTGTTATCAAACCACTGTGTCGCATATATCAAGTTTTGATCCTTATCAGTCCACATATTATGAGCATTGTTCATATTTATCTCTGGCAGCGCAACTTTTTTTGTTACCTCCCATGTAGTAGCATTGACCGCACTGGCAGTACCGGGTTTTGTCTTGCTTGCAGTTTTTTCAAATTGAGTATCTATCCAAACTTCACCTACTCCGGAAATAGCAGGTTTCTTTAATTTATCTAAAGTTATATTTTGTCCATACCTTGATTCTAATGTATCTTTTAGATTTACTACTGTACCATTGGTTATCCTAACATCGACATCAGGATATGAAATATGCCATGGATTTGATGGGGAGGATGATGATGAAGATGATGAAGTATAATCTTGCCAGTTATTTGTAGCAGTAAATGTAAAGAATGCCTTTAAGAGTCTTGTTGCTAGGTCACTGCTAGTAGGTACCGTAATACCATTTATCAAGGTAATCTCATCTCCAAGATCTAGACCTTCGGTAGAAGGATCATCAGCTATAACAGCACCCAACATAAATGGATGTAACTTACAACCAAATACGTAAAGGCCAGGATGGTCAAGTTTTACTATACCTCCACCAGCATAAGCTGTTATCTCATCGAAAGGCATATTCATGGCTCCTTTGGGATAAACAAAACTTGTAACTGTATGTACTCCACTTACATCAGACATCATAAAATTGACACTCCCTGTCTTGTTAATTACTGCAAGAGATTCTGTTCCTGTATTTGTTATATCTCCAGCTAAATTAGTAAACCATTTACCCGGTTGATCAGTAAGTTCAAATGCTGCAAAGTTCTTGTATGGTGAAGCACCTGCTTCACTTGGTATATTTATAGTTGGATCTCCTGATACAACATTAAATGCTCCCATCATACCTGCTTCCATATGTGCGAATACATGACAATGATACTGCCAGTGTCCTGGACCCACTCCATCTCCTACATCAATTATAAAAGAATGAGTTTTTCCTGGAATTATCTGTTTTACATCTATTATGTTGTTGGTTCCAGGATCTACCCATCTATGTGCATGAAGATGAAATGTATGCTGATGATCTGTAGGATTACCTGCATGACCAACCCCTAAAATATGGAAACGTATTTTTTGGTCTACTACTCCAGTTAGAGTGGGATTTGTCCACAATGGACTTTGTTTATAATTATTTTTATTATCAATTTCCATACCCCAAAATGTAGAACCAACCATGAACATGATAAAATCTTTATCTAACTTATTAAGAGGAAATTCTTGAATCTTACCTTTTATCAGACCTGTAGTAACATTATTCTTTGGATTCACAATTACTGCTCCAAAGAGCCCATTCTCTCCGCTTTTGCTATCATCAATATATAGAAAAGTTCCTGGTTTAGATGCTAAAAATTCTTCACTAGTGATGAGGTTGCCATCTTTGTCTTTAATATTGACGTTCACATAATCACCTTCAGTAAAAACTAATGCCGGACCAGGAATAGTAGCTAATTTGCTATATTTAGGAGTCAAATCTATATTATTATTACTGCTGCTGCTCATCATATCAGAAGACGATTGAGAACCATTGCTTTTAACATGGCTAATCATTTTATAAGCTGGTTGTCCAGTTGGTAAAGTAATAACTACCATTTCAATCTTGTGCATAGTATTGTTGCTAGTTTTATTATTAGGTGATGATGTTGATGAAAAATCATTACCTTCAGGTGATGAAGGTATAGAAGTCAAAGTGTGAAAAACTTCTTTTTTGTTATCTTTTATTACATTTTTATTGTTTTCTAGGGTTACAGATTCATTGTTCGCTGTATCTTTTGATACTTGTTGTTCTTGTTGTGCAGACGCTTTATCAACAACAGGAAGATTTAGTGCAGAGATAGGACCGGTAGCCACTATTATTATCATAAAGAGAATTATCCAAGGCTTAAAGGATGATGTTATTGTTGAATGGTTCGAATTAAAATTTTTATTTGTATTTCTATTATTGTGTCTCATTTTATTCACTTCCTACTAAAGATATCTCTCCATTATTATCACTAGTACCATGCATTATTGGTGATGTTGCAGGAACACCGGTACTATTACCCGTATCTTTACTAATACTACTACCTTGCATCTTTGGTGATGGTCCAGGAATGCTTGAAGTACTAGTAGCAGCATTATCATCTGCAATCACTTGAAATTTCCCTTTCATTCCTGAAAGTAAATGAATAGGCATTTCATCATAATAAGAGGTATTATTATTAGCACTAATAGTAAATACATGATTTTCAAGTGGCCCTATGTTCTCAAAATTAGTTGTTTCATGGGTTCCAGGTTTCAGCCATTCATAGCCGTCAATAACAAAATGATGAAAGTCTGTACCAACTGATTGAATGTGAAATCTTACCAAATCATTTTTTGATGCCACTAGTGTAGGATTTACCCATAATGGTGTGTGTTTATTGTTATTGTTATTATCTATTTCTACACCCCAAAATGCATCATCAGTTACAAATAAAACAAAATCTTTCTTTATATCTCCTACATTTACCTCTTTTGGAATTCCGTTTACTAAAGCATCTACTTTCCCATTGGCAGGATTAACTATTACTGTAGAAAATAGACCATTTGTTTCTACACCATTCATGTTCATACCAGACGAACCTTTACCAAATGTATGATCATGCCAAGGCCATGATCCTCTGGTTCCCTCTGCAGCAGTCCAAATATATGTATATGAATCATTGGGGGTAGCCCCTTGATCTGAAACTCTGTTTGACATCTTTAACGATCCATCACTTGTAATAGTATAATGAACTCCATGTGTGTGAAGACTCACTGCTCCACGACCAATATCATTAACTAACGTTAACTTTGCCTTATCGCCTTCAGTCATTATTAGTGTGGGACCAGGTATTGTTGGAAGATCGCTATATCTTGATGTAATATCTTTTGTCTGATTTTGCTCATCAATAATCTTGTATTCCAACATTTTATATGCAGTATGGCCATCAGGCAACTCTACTGCAGCCATCTTTATTTCATGAAGTTTGTGAAATGGATTATCCGAAGATAAGTTGTTTTGACTAGTTTGAGCAATAACAGTTAGAAGAGAGAAAGATTGAATGACTAAAACAAATCCAACAACTATTACTACCACTAATTGAATATATTCTTTATAACCTAAGTTTGAATACATTATTCTTGTTATTTTTTATGTCTCATTTCATTTAAAGACTTTGTATATTTTGAAAGACTTTGTATATTTTGAGATTACAAGCAATTATTTGTAATTACTTGCAACCATACGACACTATTAAAAATTAAGAATAAGTTATTTTTATGAATTTTTATGATTTAAATTAATAACAGTTTAGTCTATTAAATATTATTATTTGATTAAATTAGGCTATCTTAATTTAAGACAAATTCACCTTCAATTTTAAACAGAATTGTATTTGCTGTTCTTGTTACAACTCACAAATTATAAAAAGATTTACTTTTATTTAGATTAAAGATAAAATTTTGTTAATTCAATAATTGTACTTATTTATTCGGAATAATATCCTTTAATAATAAATAATTATTTAGAGAATGGTTGGATTTGTAACCTTGATTTTAGTTGTATTTATAAAAAAAAGTTTCATGAATTCGATTGTGGCAATAATATAATTATCAAAGTTTTTAACTACTATTTAATTGCGATTTAACCAAGTTTTTTATATAAAAAAGACCAATAGATAATATGAAGAGAATCGAGATAATAATACCTCATGAACGTCTTGATAGAACTAATACCATACTTGAACAGTTTGATGTTGGTGGAATGTCTTTCTATCATATTAGCGGCAGAGGTAAAACAAAATGGAAGCCAATAACTGTTGGAAGAGGAGTTATGATGTATACTCCAAAATATGGTACAAGAACCAAAATTGAAGTTCTTGTTGCTGATTCTTTACTGGAAAAGATTATTGAACAATTATTAAATGAGCTCTCTACCGGCTCTGTCTCAGACGGAAAAATTTTTGTTTCTGAAGTTATTCAAGCATATGATATAGGAACTAAAAATAAAAATGAATTAGCAATCTAAATCTCTTACATTTTTTATTTTACGATGGAATTATATTTAATTGTATTATACTTGTAATTCTAGAAAGCGTAATAAGAGAAAAAAAATAATTATGAACTAGATTATTTATTTTGGATTAATCAGTGTAAATTATAATAACAATAGTAACAAAAGAAGAAGAAAAGAGAAGGAAGAAGAGACGCCAACTTCTTTCTCCTTGCATTGAAACCACTTCAATTATGGCCTTGTTTGTAGATTTTTCGTTAAAGGGACGAGCTATACATATACTATAATACTGCGAAATTTAT
>DASQLB010000249.1:0-3221 GCA_035630235.1 Nitrososphaeraceae archaeon
TGAAACTAATGATACAGGAGGGTTTGATGATTATACTTTTGCAGATGGTCTTTTACCAGATATATATACAATTCGTTTCTACGATGATAAAAACAATGATTATGTTAAAGATCCTAATGGTATAGAGATTAATTTAACGTATGCTATTCCTTGTAATTGATAAAATATAGATTATTATAATTAAATTATATATTTGCTCTGATTTTTTCTCGGGTCATAAACCTAAAGTTTCCGAGGGGCTCATACTTAGTTATCATGACTGGTATACGGTATTTCTTTGATGTTATACTTTAGATGATTTACTAGCATACATCATTTACTTATTTTAAGTTTGCAAATGTTAATTTAATTAATTATATGAGATTTGAGTATTAAAAATCATAGTATAAGACATAGACAATTAGGCAGAAGACAACTAGTATACTGACAATGATATTATGTCTAAACATATGTAGAACATTTCAAATACATTGATGTATAATAAAGATAATGAAAAATCATATTTATTTTAAGTAATCATTATTCATGGATTTGAAAAATAATAATCATATGTATTAATTGTATTAGTAATTTAATAAATATTTAATCTTCTTGATTGAGATAAAACTAAAAGTAAAATCGGAGATTTGAAGTTCGGAATTTTTCTTAGAATCTCTAACTTTAATTCATTGCAAAAATTGATGTCGATGATTTGAGATATATAAAATTATATTCAAGATGAAAAATAATTCCTCCCTACTGATAAATATAGTTGTTAAAAAAATAAGAAAAGTTTACGTATATATTAATGATGATAAATTAAAAACTCTGGATACTCTTGATTTTCATTTATTAGAAATATGCATAGACTAAAATAGACATAGGTTATTTTGAATATAGATAAATGAGTTTCAAATTGATTTTACCGATATTAGCGATCTCAATATATTTTTCCATTGCTCCTTCATTGGATTCCGATAACAATTTATTTGCTGTGGAGGCCCAACAACACACCATAAGCGATCAAGAATTGCATGGCTATATTGAACAAATGATAGGGCATTTAGATGCATCAGTGGAAAATGTTCAAAATAATAATAATTTACTCGCTGTTGCACATGCATTACATCCTATTGAAGAAATTGTAGATCAAATAAATGAGAGACTTAATCAGACAAATGCCACCTTACCAAAAGAATTTTCTGACAAATTAAATCAATATGTAGCAACAGTTAGATCAAATAATCTTACTAAAACTATAACAGAGAAAACACAATTAGAGAAATTGCTTAATGATGCCTTAGAGCAATCAATATCATTTGATACCAGGTCTAAATGTGGCTATATACTAAATGTGACTGCAGAATTGATCAATGTTGCCTCTGAGGAATACACAGAGGCGATGATGGATGGAAAGATCATTAATTTACTAGAATATCAAGATGGTCAACAGTTTTTTAAAAGAGCAATAATTCTTCTAGAAAAATCACAAGCATTATTTTCAGATAATGATAAGAAGTATCTTACTAAAGTAATAGAGATGAAAAAAGATTTAGATCTAAAAAGAGATCCCAGCGAAATAGATATGAATGTAAAAGAGATGCTTAGCGAAATTAAAAATTCAGTTAATTGTTAGTTCTTTTAATTAGTCAATGAAGATTATTCATAATATTGTACAATTACTTCATATTTAGAGAAGGCAATTTGAAGGCTAAGTTTTGGAGACATATTGATATATTTTGAAAGATTAATGATGCATAATTTATTATAGATTCTAAGTAGGATTTTGTAATTTAGTTTGATCTTATATTAACAATCAGATAGGATCTGATATAAAAAATGACTGCATAAAAATATAGTCATTTCTTTTAATTCTATATAAAGATAATTCTAAATTTGTATCATTATTCCTGATATAAAGAATATAATCCTGTTTGTTTATGAAATAGATTACATTCATTTTATCTACATGATAGTAATCCCCAGATTGTTTTATTAATAAAATTCTATTTGTTGACTCTTTCCATAACGCCTTTTTTAAATGATGAATGCAGATGGGGTTCCATCTATATTGCAATTTTATTAGCAAGAATAGTTAACTTGCTTTATGCCTATCAATTGTTTAATAACGATTTGTTTGTTGTTTTGATATGGTCATGGGTATTTGTACAATTAAAAACTTCGGAATATTTAGTTGGAGTAATTGAATCAATAGTTTGATAATTATAAGGGTCAGGATTTCAATATGTTTACATTCTTTATAATTCTATTAAATGAACTGTATAGCTAACATTGAAAAGTGGATTAAAACATTTTTAGTTTTTCTTATCTAATGGGATACTGAAGAAAAATGTTGCACCGCTGCCTGAATTATTGTTTTGGGCCCAAATTCTCCCTCCATGAGCATCTATTATATTTTTTGAAATGTACAAACCCAGACCTGTTCCTTTATCAGATTTAGTTGCAAATTTACAAAATAGGCGTGGAAATATTTCAGGATGAATGCCACTCCCAGTATCTTCCACACTAATAATAACATTATCATTTGAGTTTTCCACTTTTATCTTTATAAATCCTTCATCAGTAAATTTTAATGCATTACTCAATAAATTACTAATTACTTGATTGATTCTTTCTTTATCTCCAGAGATTCTTATGTTTACAGGATCATAGACTATTTTTAAATTTTTAGTTCCTATATCCCCTGAAGAAACTTGATTTTGGATGTCTCTAATCGAATTAGATAAAATGTCATTAAGATTAAAATATGTTTTTTCCAGTTTTAATGAATTGCTTTCTATCCTTGTAACATCAAGAATATCGGATGCTAACCTGTCTAACCTTTTTGCATTACGTATTATCAATTGAATCTGTTCTTCTTCTACTTCGACAGTTTTAGTTTTAGGATCAAGATCTTCTTCAATTATTTCTACTTCTCCAAGTATCGGCATTATAGGTGTTCTTAATTCATGTGCAGCGATATTGATAAATTCTTTTTGCATTTTATCATGTACTTTTAATTGTTCATTTGCTTCTTCTAGAAGTTCGTTTGACTTCATGAGAGATATATTTGTATTTTTTAATTCGCCTGTTCGTGTATTGACTTCTCCTTCTAATTTCTTATTCCATGATAAAATTAGATATATTATCCCAAAAGTAACTGAACCGGTTATAACTACAATTAGAGTGCTAAAATTATTTTGTTGTGTTATTAGGGAACCAACATTACTCGCCAACTGATG
>DASQLB010000250.1:0-4197 GCA_035630235.1 Nitrososphaeraceae archaeon
GTATAACTCTGCTTGTTCTAATGCTGGTAATCCCATCAGAATACATCCTATTATGATGTCAATAATACTACATCATTACAAGATGTTAAAAGAACGTGAACTTGAAGATGATCATGATAATGACAAAGATGATGATATTAATGACTACTATAATAAAATTCAATTCAACAGTATTAAAACAAGAACTAGAAAAATGGTATAATTTCTCTTTAGTATTGAGAAAAAAAGAATCGAATACTATTTGAAGAAATGTTACGATCGTCATACAAAATATTCAAGAGCGATAGAAGTAAGAGGAAAAGAAAATTCTACAAAATCCTTGTTGATGTCTTTAATATTTGATCAATATAAAATACTACTAAATTCTTCTTTTCATAATAAACTAGATTGTTATTTGTGAATGAATATTAGGGCTAATTCGATAAAGAGGTATATTTCTTTTAAAATTCTGTATCTTCCTTAAAATTATGATATTCTATTCCCTCTTTGTTTATTCATTAGGAAATATATAGAACAAAAAACTAATACATTTTTAAAAAATATTTTTTGCTTTCCAGTGATAAAATAATGTATTGGAGTATTATTTAGGTTGTTCTGGATGGAGTTATGATGGATGGAAAGGACCATTCTACCCAAAAGATCTAGATAATAAATATTGGCTTTCATACTATTCTCAAATTTTTGATTTTGTTGAAATAGATTCTACTTTTTATAGAATTCCCTCTAAATTTATAGTTAACAATTGGAAGAAAAGGACACCAAATAATTTCGGATTTGCTGTAAAATTTCCAAAAGTTATTACTCATGATAAACGTCTAAAAGATGTTGGAAAAGAAATAGAACAATTTTATGATGTTATGGAACCGCTATATGATAAAATATTAGTATTTTTGATTCAGTTACCTCCATCTTTACAGATTGCAGAAGGGCTAGATTTGATAAAGAATTTACACTATCTATTAGATCCATCTTTTAGATATGCCATAGAAGTAAGACATCATAGTTGGTTCAATGAACTCTTTTATAATTATATAAAAGAAAAAAATTTTTGTCTAGTATGGAGTCAACAAGATATTGTGATTACTCCTCCAGTTGTGACTACTGATTTTGTATATTTGAGATTAATTGGAGATAGAAGCATCAATGAAAAAGACTTTGGTAAAATAAATAAGGATAGAACAAAAGAAATGGAAATATGGTCAAAGATATTGGAAGATGATGACAGAAAGGTAAAGGATCTAAATCTGGCGATAATCACTGCAAACAATCACTATGCTGGTTTTGGTCCGATGACTGCAAAGTTATTTGCAGAAATGATGAATTTGAAAGATCATATCAGACCATTTCCTATTTTAGATTATAAAATCTCTTCTCAGGAAATTAGTACAAGTGAAAAAGAAAATTATAGAATATACAAACAACGATATTCAAAACCAAGACAAACTGACATTTCAGAATTCTTCAAATAGCACAAAATAATTGGAATTTAGTTAATCACCTAGTGAGATAATTACTTAATAATAATAATAGAAATTAAGTATGATTTAGCCCATCTATCATTTGAAAATTCTAATTTTTCACAAAAATGTGTATCTATAATACCTAGATTATTATCCATTAATTGTTCATTAAGATTTTTCCCATCACAATAGACAACTCCAATTTCTCTTCCAAAACTACCTCGTCTTTGACCATCATCCATGTCTACTTCAGCATTTTCTCCAAGACACAATTTTACAACAAATTGTGTTGCTTCTTTAAAGCCTGGATCACTTCTTTCTGGAGTGTCTACCAATGATAAACGAATTCGAATATCGTTGATGTCTAAAGTATCTCCATCAACCACATGATAAATTTTTCAGCTAGTTCAATTTCATCAGATAAGGTAGGTTTGTGATAAGTTGGTTATGATACTTCTTTTTTATCGTTATCTTTTGCATCATCATTATTATTACCAAAAAATTGGTTTAAAGGATCATTAGATTTGTAGTCATAATTATTCTCATTATTATTTTTTGTATTTGTGAATTCAAAATATTTGTTGTCGTTGTTAGAATCATTATCAAAAATTTGAGTAGTTACAAAAAAGATTAGTAAAAGAAACTAAATCGATTCAAGTTCTGTTAACAAATATAGATTTAAACATCGAGAAAAGACTACCAAGTACTGGTTGGATGCATGAAATCATATACAATCGTTAGACGATTTAAATGGAACCAGAATGTACAAAAGACACATGTTAAAGTAGATACTACTTTAGTTTAAAAAAAGAAAGGTACTATCGAAGAAATGGGATAACAAAAGATCCTATAGCTGCAGAATTTGATACCATAAATTTAGATAGATAATAAAAAATAGAGAAAGACATAAAAGTTATAAACATTATTTAATATAGTGATTTCTTTGAAAAGTAACAATATGAATTAATAAGATGTAAAGTGTAGCAGATATAAATATAGTAAAGAACTACATTTATTTTTCATTTTTTGAATATGGAAAAAATGATTGGTATAAATTAAGCATCATTAGATCATTATTAAAATATTAATGAAAATTTCAGAGTTATGTAAAATGATCGAAGATTCGATTCATTCTGGAAAATATCCATTACAAGATCAACAACAGGAACATTTCAGAAATTTAGTAGAAGTCATAAATAGATCAGATTCTGAAGATTTGAAAAGCAGTGAAATCAAAATAGAAATCAGAATACAAAATCTATACACCATAAACAACTATGTACCTAATATTCAACACCTACCAGGCGTAATTGAAATAGATGTATTAGATTCTTTTAAAATGTTATGTAGACGTTTAGAAAAAGTATTATAGATATGTTAGTAATAGTTATTCCAAGGATTCAGAACCTAAAAGAAGAGGTTATATAAAAATATAGATCAAAATATCAGAACAATTAAAGATAAGTAACTGAAAATAGATCATACCAATCTTATAAATTAAATTTATTTATAGATTAAAACTTTCAACCAGTTTAGTTAATGTGTTATGCACTACAATGAATGCATTCTATAAGCGAAATTTTACCTGCCTAAAATAACTCATTTATTGTCAAATAAGAATGTCAATAACTTCTGGTATACGATCGCTGTTTTCTCGATAAATGGGGAATGACCTGCATCAGCAATCACCAAAAGTTTAGCATCTTTGAGAATTTGTCCAAACTTGTGAATGTGATCAATTGGTATAAGATTATCTTTTTCACCCCATATTATTAAGCAAGGAATACTTTTAATTTGTTTTAATTTCTCTAAATTAATAGAAGTTGTTGTACTATTTATGAAAGCAGACTCAAATGCATGTTTTGCTCCAGGTTTTTCGATTACTGAAATGAAGATATCCACAATAATTGGTAGTAATCTAGATGGTATTGCCAATAAATTTTCAAAGACCTTTTTCACTTTACTGTATCTTAAATTAGGATCAGTTTCCATTGCTGCATCAAAATATTGTTCTAGTAATGGAGTAGGTTCATTAAGCATGCCTGATGAATCTATCAATACAAGTTTTTCAATATTTTCTTTATTCTCTATTGCATATTCTATCGCTATATATCCTCCTAAAGAATGTCCTATTATTGTTATTTTATCTTGATAGTTTATTCCGATTTGTCTAAGAAAATTTTTTATGAATTGAGCAAAAAAGCTTGTTGTATAATTTAATTCAGGTTTATCGCTTTCACCAAATCCTATTAAATCAACAGCTATAGTGTGGAAATGTTCTGATAACGCTTGTGGAATATCTCTCCAGACAATAGGAGATGAACCAAGACCATGAATAAATAGGATATGCTTTTGTTTACCTTTTCCATATTCATCATATCTGATTTTAAATCCTTCTTCTTCTAAATTAATGTACATTTATAAAATAATGATCATTGGAAATTGGTTAATATAATTGATTAGTAAAAGAGAGGAAATATGTTTAAAAAGGTACTAAAATATGTTGGTACATTACTGGTAATTTTTGCAGGACCAGCATTAATAACAAAACAAAAGAGCAATAACTATATCGCTACAAACAGAAGAATTTGAGTGCTAATTGAATCTTTTTTTTAATTTTATAAGTAACACTAAACAAAATACTGTCCTTTTAATTTAGTATAGAGCATACTGGAACTATACTAGGATTCTATTATCGTTTATAATTCCTAGTTTTCATGTCAAAGTTCTTTGTAAA
>DASQLB010000251.1:0-4805 GCA_035630235.1 Nitrososphaeraceae archaeon
CTACTTCTTCCTCTTTGCATATGGAACACAGTTTTTATTTTATGGCGTGTATATTTTGTGTTGTAGTGTTGTTGGACTAGCGATACAATAGAATATACACTTTGGAATATAAAAGATTTATTACAACTGTAAACCAATTCCGTCCAATACAACTTTTCTTATTCTTTTGTCTATTATCTGTCCGCCAAGGGTTATTATATTTTTTATAACTATTGGTGATCCTCCCTACTAACACTTGTACAACTGCTTACCGTTAGACCGGTATGTTTGATTATTTCATATTTTAAATTAAAAATAATTATTTAGTACGACTTAATCTCTTGCAAATTTGACAATTTCTTTTTTTTGATAGCATTTATAGATAGGTTCGTAAATCTTCAAATCTTCTACTCTAATTGAATCTTTATTTCCTGAAAGAAAGTCAATAATATTCTGTTTGTACTCTTTTAACAGTTTTAGTTGTTCTTCCTTATGTTTTCCTATTTCTTCTTTCATTTTTGTTTTTAATTCTGGTTTTAAATCTTCTATTTCTAATTCTTCATCTTCTACTGTTTTTTTGCTGTGACGATTTTCCCCCTTATGTGAGTAGTCCTGTTCATTTGTACTTGCTGGTATTGTTTATTTCTTGCTAATACTAATGATTCTGTTGTGGTTGTAGTTAATCCTATTTTTTTATTATTTGAATTATAATTTTCAACATCATTAAGCACACAGGGGGAAAATCGTCACAGCAAATTTGTTGTACATATTCTTCGTTATCTAAATGATTATTCTTTTTTTCATATTATTCCAATATGTATTCTAATTTTTCTCTATTCGTTAAAATGTTATAGATATCTTGTTCATCTCTTATTACCATATTTGAAATTGGTTTAACTTTTGATAGTTGATCAATTACATTTTCCTGCCATCCCCAACTTTCTGGTTCACCATTATCAAGAACTCTACAAGTTGCTGAAATGGATTTCTATCTATTTGTGTTCTCTTCTGCTTTTCAGATAATCAATAAAAAATGTCGAAAACGCTCCCACTGCCCCACCGGCGAGAATCACTATTGGGGTTCCGTATGTGACCCAAAAGGCCATAAATGTCTCATTAACAGATAGCGGTGGTATTACCTCTATTGTTAAATTCGCTGGACCAGTTATATAGCCAATTGTTGGATATTTTTTGGATACTTGAAACTCTGGATCTACAAATCCAGTTACTGTGTCATTAAACATAGGCGATGTCGATGATGTTGTTTGTATTAACAATGAAGCCACAAACGGTACAGTATATAACCCTACTGGTGATTGTGGAGAAACCTCTACCTTAAATAATGGAGGTTGAATTCTTTGGGTAGATACACTTAAGCCGTTAGAACTGAAATCTTTGCCATTATCGAAAGTTATACTAGTAACATTATTAGAAAAGGGCGTATCTATCTCAGCCGGAATTAGATGCTTTTCTCCTTGTCTTATGACTATATTCTCTGGATGTGTTAATATGTCTATGGTAGCGGGAGGAATAGCTACCCAGCTTGTAAAATCTCTAACTTCACTTGATTTGAAAGATTCTGCTGTATAAAATGATAAGCCGTAATTGCTAGGAGAATTTATAGAATTTAGATCTAATCGCAGTTTAACATATCCTGGCCCTATTGTAGGACCACCAAAAGATTCCGTATAGTTTATGTTAGATTCTATAAGCGCATGAGTACCTGTTGATGATAATTGGTAAAGATATTCACTCCAGTTTCCATTAACTGCTTCAATATAAAAGTTGTAATTGACTCCGCTATATCCTGAATTTTGAGGCAAGCTAACAATGGCAATAAGCATACCATACCTAATCTTTTTGAGAGGTTGACTATATATAGAAGCATTTTCCAAATTTGATGCTAACCAAAATGTAGTATCTAGAGTTTTTCTATCACTATGATAATCTACTGCCAGTAGGTTTGTATAGTCAGACCTTAAATGAGTACTGTCATTACCATAAGTTTGAACCCAATCGTTTTTCTGATTACTGATTTCTTTATCAGAAATTAAAACTTGATCAAACGCAGGCGATGCAGCAAAAGCCTTATGAAAAAGTGAATAGGAGATTAATAGTAATAATAACATAAAAATAATATCAATCGAAGCAAATGCTAAGAATAAGTAATTTTGTGACAAATCCGTATTATGAAATCCTTTATATACCAAATCATATCAGACATAGATAAGGTTTTTGTCAATCTTTTGATAGCAGTTAAAAGGCCAAGACTTTGAATAATCAATTGATCCTTAATGACCCATCAACCGCCGCAGGCTGTTAGTGTATGATTCAGCAATATCTCCGTTATAATTATCATAAATCTCTGGCTCTTTTATTCTGTAGGCATCACTTTGATCAAATAGGTTTGGGAATGTAGATGAAGAAGGCACTGATGATGTAGGATTTGAGGAAGAAATCAATTATTAATGATATTATATTATTATAATATTGTTTAATCTCCCAAAGCTCAATTGGAAGATCTTTAAATTCAATTGCCTTTCTCTGATAAGTTGAAAAAACTGGTGAAATGAAAATTATACGCGATTGAGTCCAATCAATATTTAAGATAAATTCTGCTTTATTGTTTAAAAGTAATGCTAGGATGCATATATCCTTGATCAATAACAGAAAAATTTCTATCTTTTTTGTATTCTATGATGACAAAAGATTTTTAATTCTATTTTAGTTTCTATAAATATTTTATAATTTATCATATTTATTCATGTTTTTCTATTTCATGTTGTTGCCAATGTATAGTACATAACCAAACCTCTTCCTCACTATTACAACAATTTATACAAATAAGTTATTATTATTTATTCTTGTTAGTAAAAGTAGTCATCTAAGCATCATATTATTATTAACATCATTAATAATTGATTTCTACAAAAATAGATCAAAATTATGTAAAATCACCTAAATAAACTATAATAGGATTAAATATTGTATTGTATAAAAATCATTATTAGCACTTTGTCTCCAATAACTCAGATTCAAGACAATAGTCATATTTTAGGAATCTATTCTTCACCACAGAGAAAAATAGAAGATGGTTTAGAATATCTTAGAATTGGATTTGAGGAAAAAAATGAAGCAATATTAATGATTACTAATGAACTAACTAAAAATGAACTTAGAAATGAAATAATGAAAAAATGGAAGATTCCTTCAAAGAAATTGGCGGACCTAGAAAAAAATTCCATTATAAATCTCAAAAGTTCTACAGAAGTCTATTTTTCAACTTATAGAATAAATCGTGACAAGATTGGCAAACAGTTTTCTGATCTAGCAAATAAAGCAATAGAGAAACGAAAAAGAGGTTTAAGGGCATTTGGAGATATAAAAATCTTTTTTGAAAGGGGATATGAAAAATATATTATTGAATTTGAAAAATTATTTCCCCCTTCATTTGATTTTCCAATGACATCTATTTGTGCTTATGATTTAGATGATTTTGAAAAGTTAGATCATCGATCTAGAAAAATACTTTTTGATCATCACAACCTACATCTTACAAATAATCTATTTCGAAATATATTTGATGATTCATTTTCTCATAGTCTTACCGAACATAGTTGTATGTATTATGAGAACGAATTACAACCTTTCTCTTTTTCCGATTCTTTTGTAACTAGTCTACTACGATATATTTATGAAGGATTGCAACAAAATCAATTATGTATTTATTTTTCTATGCATAATATGAAAAAAGATCATCCAAAAACAATACTATCACAACTCACTAATCTAAAAAAGTCTCCAATAAAAAAAAAATTTATGGTAATTAAAAATAGTGATAATTATTATATCAATGCAGTATGTAACAATCTAAAACCCTTTGAAGACTTAATAAAAGAAATTTTTGAGAAAGCAATACTAGGCAATAAAAAAGATATTAGAATAGTTTGCGATATTCCAAATTTTCTCTTTAGAGATAAACATTTTGATCAGTGTATTGCTCTAGAAGAATGGTGGGATCAAACAATAGAAGAATTGAATAAAAATCATGGATTAAATGTGTCGTTATTATGTTTATACAATCGTAATAATTTTCAAAATATCCCTTTTAAATATCATAGATATAGAATAAATGATATTCATAGTATTGTTTGTGATTCGGAGGGAACAGTACACTCAAAATATTTAAAATTTGATTCACTCACAGATAAGAGGAAAAGTGAGAAAGGAGGAGAAAGAAGATAAATGTCAGAGGATAGTGGAAATCATAATAATAATGAGATTTCAAATAATAATAAGAAAAAAACAATTCTACTTGTTACAGATAATATTCAACATTATCAACAACATTTTAATAATTACAATATCAATTATTATAAAATAACATTAGTCAACTGGAATGATATTTTGACTTTTATTACAAATCTTGATAATGATGCTAATAAACATAAAAACCTCGAATTAATTATTTTAGATATTTCTACAACAGTAATAGTAGTAGAACATACAAAGATCAATCAAATACCTACTACGATATTTAGAAAAATAAAAAAAATATTTCCTGACAAAAGAATATTTTTTATATTGCCATTTGAATCCATGATAGAAAGATTTGTATTTATGGGAATATCTACAAAGGAAGATATTCGAATTCAACCATTTTCAGTATTCGATGTAATAGATTTAATTTCCACAACAAAGAAAAAGGAAAGACTTGATCGACTAAAACTAAAAGATCATTGTATGCATACTTATTCTTCTGCTGATGATAGTATCAAAGATGCAATTAAATTTCTAAAAATAGGACTAGAAAATAATGAAACAAC
>DASQLB010000252.1:0-4256 GCA_035630235.1 Nitrososphaeraceae archaeon
TCTGAAGGAATAAAATTTGTTGATCTTAAAGATTATAGTCTAGAAAGGCTATCAAGTGAAAAAAATATAGAAAAGAAAAAGAGAGAAATTAGATAGACAATCAGATAAAAATTTCCATTTATTTTATTTTAAAAATTTGTAACTATCAATTAAACGTATATTATTTTTAATCTTTATTATTCTACTATTATTCATTATTTTTTATTTCTATTTAACCAATGTTCTATGGGCATAAACAGTACTCTTGATAATCCATTCACTATATGAATTGAAGATCATAATACATTAAACTGTGGATCTGCTACATTGTCTTAAATATTTAATTGTCTTAAATATGGTTTGGAGAATTGTCACACGAATTTAGTTGATGGTCACAATCATCACTTAGAACCAACGTTCTAAGGACTGACTTCTTTTCTCTTGATTTTTTTTTACTCTTTCTAGTGATGATTCTACTCGTTCCTTTGAAAAATTCATTGTATCACATAAAAAACCTATAATTTCATTATAATTTGGATTACCAAATTCTATACCGTCTATAGAAATATTTTCTGGATTGAGAAATATTTCCCTTATCTGTTGATAAGGAACGTCTTTTAAATTATCTTTTATTTTTTCTATTTCTTCCAATCTACCATTCTCTCTTATTAGCTTAAGTGCAGTTTTAGGACCTATACCTGGAATGCCCCCAGGATTAAAATCTGTTCCAATTAGGATACCTACGTCTACTAATTGCTCAAGCGTCAATTTTGTAGATTCCACAATCTGTGATTGATGAATAATTTCTGGTTCTATACTAACATATTTGTTTTTGTTAGGAATTTTTCGTTTTCCAGTTATTGTTAGATTACGAATAAGTCTCTTAGCACCAAAAAGTAAAGAATCATAATCCTGACTTGCACAGGCGTATACCGTTCCATCTTTAGTTAAAATTGATGCTGTTGCTTCTCCTTCTGATGGTGCTTGAATAACAGGAATTCCTAACATAGTTAAAATTTTCTTGGATTGCTCAATAATTTTATCCGTTAGAATTACTGTACCTTGACTATACTTTTTAGCATCTTCAAGTCTACCCTCTTCTAATGCATCCTGATATTTTTCTATAGCCTCTTGTTTCAATTCCTTTCTTCGTTTTATCTCATTATATTTTAGTGAATGAGGTTTTCCATCAAAAATATATAACAGTTTTATGTTCTCAGTTAAGAAATTAATATTTCTATAAAATAAGCCACTTAAGTGACTTGTTATCTCTCCTTTGTTATTAGTAAGAGAATCTCCAGTAGGACCACGAATTGTTGCTAAGAATTGATAAATTGTATTATATGCATCTACTGCAATTATTTTATCTGATAAATCAGAAGATTTTATTGGACAAGTAGTTAAAATTGGTTTTAGATCTATTCCCATTTGTTAAAGTATATGTATTTAATGTACCTTTTATTTTTTCACGTCGTCTTATTCATAATAGTAGAATTGTGATTATTGTCAGATTAAAATTATCATGACATAAGGATTATTATAGATCTGTATAATAGTGAGAATATATAATTTAGAATAGATATAAAATTATGAATGCAAATGAAAAGTCGACTTTATTTAGTGCCATTATTATGATTCTTTTCCTTTCAATATTTTATCTTTCTCCAACAATAGCCCAGAATTCTACTTCAATAACAGAGTCCCATCTAGTAGGAAACTGTCAAGCATTTACAAAGCTACAAAATGAAAAACTTAACCTTGAAAAGAAATTGAATGAAACTAAACAAAATTTTCTACCCAATCTAATACAAGAAAAATCTTTAAATTTAAAAATAGATGATCTTAATTCTAAGCTTGCATTCTTGACAGACAATAAATATTGTAGTGATCTTGAAAAGCATATAACAGATCAAAACTAATTTAACATTATTGTTATTATTCTTTTTTATTTCTAAATTAGCTATGTAAAAAATAAGTTGTTAATCTAGATATATAAATATAAAATTTGAATTTGAAAGTATCTACAAGTTATCAAATTAAATTGATGAGTTATCTCAAGTTAAGAAAATTTATTAATAAAATAAGAAAATATACTAAAATCAGACACAGAACATCATAGAAAAATAGAACATACAAATACTTTATTCCTAAAGTCAGAGTCTTCCTTATCTTTTTAAAATCATTAATTTTTTGATATACAGCAATCAACAAGATTGATACTTACAAAATTATATATTATTATATATTTAATAAAATCTTATTATTAAATTGAAGGATAATATTAATGTCGTTTTCTGGAATTTAGGAAATTTATTTGATATTCAACCTAATGAAATCTCATCAAATCTTGAATTTACTCCAAATAAAGGTTGGAATGAAAAAGTTCGTGATATAAAGATACAAAATTTAACAAATAAAATGAAAAATACTTTTGATAATGGTCCCGATTTGATAGGGGTGTGTGAAATTGAAAATGCCTTTTTAGCTGAAAAACTAATAGATGAATTAAAAAAATCATTAGGTAGAGATGATTACCAAATAGCTGGAACTAATATAGATGGTAAATTAAAACCGTATCATAAAGGGCCCGATCTTAGAGGGATTGATACATGTTTAATTTATTCTAATGAGGTGTTTGAACAGCTTGATGGTCATGGATATATGATAAATTTCAGATTTCCTACACGCGATATTTTTTATGCAAAGCTTAGAGTCTTAAAAAATAATGCTAAACTAAATGTTTTAGTAAATCATTGGCCATCAAGAAGAGGCAGAGATGATTTTTCCGAACTCATGGATACAGAATATACTAGATATATGGCAGCAGAACATTGTGGAAGAATAGTCGACTCTATTTTAAAATATCCAAAAATGGAAATAGAGAAATTTCCAAACAATGTTGATTCAATTCAGGAAGGAAAAACAGTATTAGAAAAACTTGAAGAAAGATGGAATATAAATATTTTAGTCATGGGTGATTTTAATGATGAGCCATTTGATAAAAGCATTATGAAATATTTGTATGCAACACCAGACAAAAATTTACTGCGTAAATGGAGTAGAATCTTTAGATTAGCAAAAGAAGATTTTAAAAACAGAGATAAAACGTATAAACAAATTTACTTAGAACAACCATCAGTTTTATTTAATTGTATGTGGAATCTTTATCCTAATGGAAGTTTGTATTTTAGGAAGACAAATTCGTTTAATCTATTTGACCAATTTATGATATCTCGAGGCTTATTATGTGGAAAACATGGATTAAAAATGAACATCACTTCTGTTAATATAAATACTAGAGGTATGACATTGGGTGAGAATTTATCTGAAAGCAAATTTGAACAAGAGAATAAATATGATGAAAGATTAATTCCATTGGAATTTAAACAAAGACCAATGTCATTTGAATTTGATAGAACAAAAAATGATATTAATAATAATAGTATACATGGAAATGAAAATAAACCGAGACAGCCGACTGGATATAGTGATCATTTTCCTATAACTTGTACAATTGATATATTAGAATGTTAGAAATTAAAATTTGTTATTCTGATTTTATAATAATATATTTATAATAATGTATCTAATTTCCACAATTTGTGTGAAACTATTACATTTATAATTTCTAACTTAAATTAAATAAGTATTATATAATAAACTATTAAAAATTTCTTATATTAGCCTTATATAGTTTATAGTAATTATTGATACAAGTAATTCAATACAAAAGTCAAACATTTTAATAAAAATTTTTATATCTATTTTATATTTATAATCTACTTTTATTGTCAAAACCTAATGAAAAAAAAGAGGTAATAAAAAAAATTCAAAAGTGGTTAAGCGAGGAATTTATTGAATTTATTAATATAGATAACCCGTTAGCAGATTATCAAATTAATACAAAAAATCCAAATCAAACTATTTGTCTACCTAAAAATAAAATTGATTCTATCGAATTTGTAACTGCTATTTTTTTTACCACCGAAGACCAAAAAACATATATCGCATTAAAAAATACTGAGGAAAAGTTAAGAATTATTTGGGAGTTACAACGTTCTTTATTAGAAATCAATCTAGAGTATGAGGTTAAACCAAATTTTGATAATCTGGAATCAATTATATTAAAAAAAACAGTATATTTTGATAATCTTATTAAAGACAAGTTTATGGATACAATATTTACCTTACAAAGAGGGTTTTATTTAGTTGAATTGATGTTACGACAACTAGGAGGAAAATATTATTCTAATTCAAATACTAAATTTATGTTATAA
>DASQLB010000253.1:0-3141 GCA_035630235.1 Nitrososphaeraceae archaeon
CATCTACATTTACTACATTCTCCATTTTTTCAAGACTATGAGCTACCTGGAATCTGTATTCTGGATCACATATAATCAAAAGATATGCCCTGAGCATGTAAATATATAGTTATTATATATATAAAAGAAATGGTAGAATTCTTTACAATCCATTACAAGAAACTAATAGGTAGGAAAAGTATATACTAAGAAAATATATTCAAATTTGTAATTTACCATTCTAATGAACAGTTTAACATTCTCTATCCTATAATTATTTTAATGGTAATTCGAAATATATTTTTTTTAGAATAGTAAGAGAACTATAAAATTTTGTCCTTTCATTACATATCAATTGAACTGATATAGAGAATGTGAACAAACACTCATAGACATAAATCGATAATAGATTGATTGATTGTTATATGTACATACAAGAGCTAAATCAAATTTAGTGAAATAATTATAATACCCTGTACTATTATTAATATATTCTTCAGAATTTTCTAACCCGTGATATAATTTTAGATGGAAAATTGGTAATAAAAAATTACTTAGTAGGATGAATATACCATATTAAGGTATTCCCGGAAGAAATACAATCTACTACAACATTTTGATCCTGCTGAGTTGTAAGGTTAACTCCACATTCCTTTCCGTTTATACCGTCATTTATTACCTTCTCTACTTGAATTTCTAATTGTTGAGATGGAGCCAAACTTATTTCCTCTAAAAATTCTTCTTCTATTTTTATTAAGTTATGACCTACAATAGAAGATACAATTTTCGTAGAATTATCCACGTTTCCTATAGTCCTTTGACCAAATATCAAAATATAAGTTTTATATTCTGTATTTAAATTTTCATTTGTATTTTGTGTGTCAAGTATTGATGAAGAACTAATATTTTGTGCACTGGCATGTTGTATCAATATATGAGTATTACTAAATAGACATAAGAGTAAGCTAAGTGCCAAAATTATAATTATAATATTTTTCATTGAAACAAACTTTTATCGTGTAGTATTAAAGTGTTGAATTTAATAAGAGAGTATGACGCTAATTAGATAACAAAATAACATGCACAATTGTAATCTCCTAATTTTGTAGTGACGTATTTATTACCTTGACAAAAAAACACATGCAAGGATTTTCTCACATAAAATTACAGTTATTCTCTATTACATATACATAATAGTAAATAATATTTATAAAATACAATATATCTATAACTATATTAACTAGTAATTCAAAATTCTAGTATGACATTAAATTATTTGACGATGGGAATCTTATCATCTTCACTAGTATTGTCTTTTCTTTCCTCTTTCTTATTTTTTCCAATGACCAACGTATATGCAGAATCTAAAGTTATAATTTCTTCAGAGTGTGGTCCAACTGAAGGAATTAATATCAACATAAATGCTAATGGTTTTTCCCCAAATTCACGTGTTTCTTGGGTAATGTTTGACCCCCAACTAAATCCTCTTCATAATGGATATTTTGCCACCAATAGTACTGGAGGATTTAATGAAGATACTTTTGCAGAACCAAGTTTAGCTGGTGATCATACCATAGTTTTCTTTGATGATTCAAATCTGAATTATAGAATGGATAATGAGAAAAATACCTATCCAGTACCTATACTAAACGATTGTCCTTTGGAAGAACACTAAATATATTCAAGATAGTACACATAATTTAATAGATATATTATTTTGTAACATAATCGTAGTATTATTCTTTGAGATATATCTTCTAAACTTTGTACTATTTATATAATATTTAAGATTTTAATTGATAGATGATATTATTTATTCTTTAGTTTTAATACTACTTTCTTCATAAATAATAGAACTTCAATTCAAACGTAATGAATTATAAAAAGACATGCGGATATAGTACTATTATTACGATCTTTATGTTTCTTGTCTTGATAAATATTAATAATATTGATGTTATAGATGCACAGACAACTATTCCTAATTTTAATATCGCGGCAGTGGGAGATTGGGGTTGCAACTCTGATACTGACAAAACCGTTAATTCCATAAGAACTCAACAGTCTGAGCAACAGCCTGCGTTAATATTGGGATTAGGAGATTATTCTTACAAATCATCAGCTGATTGTTGGCTAGATGCGATTCAGCCTATTTATGATAGCAATAATCAAAATGCTAATAACATGCAAATATCAATAGGCAATCATGAAGATAGCAGTTCAGAAGATTTGAATGCTTATATTAATGCGTTTAAACTTACTAAACAATTCGGACAGGTTTACTCTTTTAACTTTAATAATGTTCACTTCTTATCTATGGCAACTGAAATTTCATACAGTACGGGCTCTTCTCAAAATGCATTTGTTAAACAGGATTTAGCTGCTGCTTCTCAAAACCAAAACATTGATTGGATTATTGTATATTTCCACAAACCGATGTATTCATCTCCAAGTAGTTGTTCTTCATGCTCAGGAGAGTCTAGTCTAAGAGATATCTACCATCCACTTTTTGATCAATATGGTGTAGATCTTGTATTAGAAGGGCATACTCATGACTATCAACGATCTTTTCCAATAAAATTTAATCCAAATAGTAAATCAAATCCAAGCATTACTGACACTAATAAAAATAATTATATTTTCCCTGCTAATCCGACTTCAACTCATGGTCAAATACACTTAATTGTAGGAACAGCAGGTGTAAACTTTCACTCTCTTAAGACCCCACTAAAACCATATTTTGTCTATGGTCAATCAAAAGAATTTGGATTTTTAAATATTGACATACAAAATAATGGTCAAACCCTTGTAGGAAAGTTCCTTAGCAATGAGAGAAGTCCTTCTACTCCTCTGGATCAATTTACCATAACAAAATCTGGTTCATCGTCCCCACCTCAACCACCAACCTGTCTTCCAGGACAACATTTGGAAAATGGGATATGTGTTGCAGATCCCCCATCATCTTCTGGATATCATTACGCACCTTTTATAACAATTAATGATGCTAGTGATATATTAGATACACAAGATAGACCAGATCTAAGATTATCAAAATTCAGTGTAGCAGCATGGTTTAGGACAACATCAGTTCCAGATGGTGACGATGATTATGGATTCATTGCAAATAAAGGTGGATCCGGAACAGACTCTTCTGGAAAGAAT
>DASQLB010000254.1:0-2709 GCA_035630235.1 Nitrososphaeraceae archaeon
TCTAAAATTAAAAAGTCATTTTGGTCAATAAAAGCCATGCTGGTAGGAAATTCTAACCCAGAGACAACTAGTTCTGATTTTAGTTTCGGGTCATTTATAATAATAGATTCACTGTCAGTTTCTTTTTCATCGGATGATTGAGCTTTTACCTCTGATATAAAAATATCGTCTAAATTTACGAGGATATTTGCCATAATTATTGATAAAATAAAAAATACAATCTCTTTCTTTCTAATCAATTTTATAAAAATAAGAGAAATTAGATTAATTAAGAGATTCTAATAATTTGCTACTTATTTTATTATAGAATAAATTATGTCATCAATCTTCAATTAAATTGAGCTAGTCAAGTATTATTATCAACTTGCAGGGGAATAATTCTAGATAACTTGGATTTAATATATACTACCAATAGAAGGGTTTTGTTTACTTATAGAATAACAAAATTAAAATTGAGAGAATTGAACTGGATTATATGTACGATTAAAAATAAAAGGTTATGTGGGCTGAGCGGATTGAGAAGATGATGGAGGCGAGGCTTCATCAATTACTGAACATTGACCAGTCTTTTTATCTCCTTCAGCAGAATCAAAATCTGTAACTTTATCCGCCATGTCACAAATAAACGTGTCAGCTCCTTTACCTCCTTTTAATTCATCCTTTCCTTCACCTCCATTAATCTCATCATTTCCTTTACCTCCATCAAGCTCATCATTTCCTTCTCCTCCAAGCAATTTGTCAAGGCCTTCACCTCCATCAAGCTCATCATTTCCTCTCCCACTATCTAATTTATCATCATTTTCGTTACCAGTTACGACATCATCTCCACCGTAACCTTTTATATTGTCATTTCCTTCACCTCCATCAAGCTCATCATCTCCAAGTTCACCACTTAGTTTGTCATTGCCATCATCTCCAGATAATTTGTCATCACCTTCTCCCCCATTGAGGGTATCATCTCCAATATTGCCAGCTATTACATCGTTACCATCTCCACCTTTAATTTTATCATCTCTTTCAGTTCCTTCAATATTTACATTAACTAAAGGTGTTGGTGAACCACCAGCAGATTGATCGTTATTCCCGCTGCCTGATCCTTTTTGCTGTTGTTGTTGTCGCGGTTGTTTGTCTTCTTCCTGCGCAGTAGAAGCTGTAATTACACTAGGAAAAATTGAAGCTGCAATAAGCATCAAAAGTAATAACATTTTTGGATTCATATCTTCTATTCCTCTATTCAGTAACAAATAGAACGTTGAATTAAAAAGGATTTTTAATGATTTTTTCGCATCAAGTTCTAGAATAACAATATTATAGAACTTATCATTACTTTGTTACCTATATTACTACTAGGAGGATATTAGGAAGATTTCATATACTATACTAATTATTGTATAATAAATAATAAATATAGTGTTAAATATCAAGACAAGGACAACTAAAGGACTTTTTGATGTATATCTTCAACTGTATTCATCATAATATTTTAAAATAAATTAAAGATTGAATATAAAAGATAACAATTGCTAAATAATTAAAGCATTTTAAAAAAATCTTAATATTATTATCTTTTAGATATATACATATAATAATAAAATATGAATATATTTTCAATAGCAATAATAAATAATAAGGAAAACTGACCGATGAAAAAAACTTATCTGTGCACTGTATAATTTTTAAAGATATTCAAATAGCAATATATTGAAGGTAACAATATGAAAATTGTGTTATTTACGATCTTCATCATCGGCAGATAGCAAAAGAAATAATTCTGCAAGCCTGTTAGCCCAAATGTTCCAAGTATTTCTATAATAATTTTTTAATAACTTTATTATTTCAGGAACATAATTAAAATCAGTATTTATAGAATATTGTATAAATTTTTCTTCTCGATTTTCTATTATCATATTATATGAAATTAATTGTTCGAGATGCCAGTTGACTGAAGAATATGATATATTCAAAAAACTCGCTATATCATGTTTTGTAGGGTTTTTCTTCTCAATAATTAGTAAAAGTATATTACGTAATGATTGATTGTTTAATACTTGTAAAATTTCTTTTTCATGGTCTTGGAATACCCCATTAGGAAAATAGAATTTATAAAAACGATGTTGTATAGACACAATCTTGCCATCTTTTTCTAATTTATTTAATTGATATTGAATGGTTCCAACTGATAGATTGAGTTCTTTCTTTACCTTTCTAAAGTGAGATCCAGGATTACAAGTTATGAACTCATATACTTTATCATAGTTATTAAAAAATGACATTCAATTACACCTATTCCAATAATAATAGAGTTGTACAATTATTATATTTAAAGTATTAGAGATAAGTAATATTGGTACAGAATTAATATATATAAATTTTTTTAGGATTCATTTTATATAACTATTTAACATAAATAAACATGTTATCTCTCGAAATACTTTTTACATAATAATGAAGAGCCAAGTTTCCACTCTTGGTCGCTCTCTTTTAGTGAGATAACAAAATATACTACTTCTTGATTATAGCTAAGAAAAAGAATATCAGAGCTATTGTTGTTAAAGAGGCAGCAATAAGATCTATGCCTGAGGAAGGTTGAAGAAATTCAAAAAAATTTTCAAATCCTTCAAAAAATAGATAAACAGAAAAGAATAGAAAGGCAAAAACGGCATAAAGTATTTTTTTAACATATTTTTTTTTATATGCAAAAATTGACAG
>DASQLB010000255.1:0-4266 GCA_035630235.1 Nitrososphaeraceae archaeon
AAATAATCCATCAACGTCAATTGTCTTTTCTAAACCAAGATTATCTTTAATTACAATTTTTTGAAGAGTATTGTTACCTTGAATTTCTTTGATAATAGTATTAGGAACCAATTCAACATTCCCTTTTTTTCCTATAGAAGAAATTAGCTCTTTGTCACCTCCTAAAGCACCTCCTCTGTAAATTAAATAAACCTTAGATGCCATTCTAGAAAGAAGAATTCCAGATTCAATAAGATAACCCCCGACTCCTACAGTAGCTGTGACTCTATCTTGATAAAATGGAGCGTCACATTTAGTGCAGTAATGTATACCTTTGTTTGCAAACACATTTTCGTTTGCAAGTCCTAAATTATTTGGTACTTTACCTGGTGCCAATACTATAGATTTACAGGTATATTCTGATCTATTAGTTTTAACGTTTAATCCATTCTCAGATTCATCTATTCGTTCTATTGTATCATATACCATTTCGCCCTTAAAAGTAAGATATTGGTTTTCCAAAGTTCTAGCAAGTAAAGGGCCACTAGACATAATTGTTCCAGGATAGTTTTCAAGACGTGGAATAAGATTTAATTGACCACCAAGGTCCTTTGATATAACTAAACATGAAGTTCTTTGGCGAGCAATGTAAATACCTGCTGACAATCCGGCAGGTCCAGCACCAACTACAATAATTTCATAGTCGTTGGTCAATTATCCCACCGAAATTAAAGATGTAAGGTTATTCACACCTTCCATTTTGTAAAGATGATCATCTATAGAATTCTTGATTTGTTGTATATCAGATGATTCTAAGATTACTAAAATATCATAAATCCCATATACAGACTTGACTTCCTTCACACATGATATTTGTTTTGCTGTTTCAATAATACTTTGTTGTTTTTTATAATCAATATTTAACAAAATATATGCTTCATTCACTAAATTTTCTACCTCTATTCTTGTATAATATTAATTTTATAAAAATTTTCGTATTTTATATAAAACAATAAGAATACTAAGATAATGGATGTATATAAACATTGTAATATATCTAACAATATATGAATTATAGGGTATTTTAGAAAATAAAATTCAATTTAGTCACTAAATATCTTGAACGCTATGTATTCTATGATCATTTAATGGAAGTATATTTTATAACTATATTTTAAGAAAGATTTTTATGAAATGTATATTAAAATAATTATAATAATCTTATACTTTTAGGATTTTATTATATAATAGTACAATAAAAATATCGTGGAGAATGAATAATATAATTATTCAATATCTTCATAATCTTTATTTTTTCTTTATAATTTAATTTATTTTAAGACACTAATTCATTTAAAAGTGATTCTAACTGTAATAAATATTACACATATTCAAGCAAGAAAAATATTACCAAGGATTTATGAAACAAGATTTTAGATCAAACCTTCAATATATATAGAAAATACGATTCTAGCTTAGATACTCAAAGTTACCATAAACATTAATAGTACCTAATGAAACGAACTCATATATTGTATACTTTATCGAAGGATTATAAATTGTCTAAAGACTATGACGGTGAACAGTTTTTTAAACGGCTATAATTATTTTATTCTTAAGCGATCTTAAGGCATAGAGATCTGAATTTATCTTACAATAATAAAAAAACTAAAAATTATGAATATAATGTGCTTCAACCAAAATGTTTTTTTTGAACTTGAAGAGTATTTTATTCTTAAATTCTTTAACCCATTGACATTTTATATTGTACGAGTCAATTAATTTTATTCGGATGGGCGTCTCTACTATCTAGTACATGGATTATGTCATTGTCATCAATGTCTATATCATGTATCAGTAAGAATTCTCCTGGTGCAGAACCAGGCTTACCAATACTCTTTAAGTATTGACCATCAGGTGTAAAAACCTGAATTCTATTATTTTGGGTATCAACTACATATACATTTCCTAGTGAGTCAAAATCAATCCCGTGTGGTTCATCAAATTGTCCTTCATTTTTCCCAACAGATCCCCAATTTGTAATGAATTCACCATCTTTTGTAAACTTTGTAACAGCACCGTTATCCTCATCATCGACATAGACATTATCTTTAGAATCAATCGATACTGCGTGGAGATGTCTGAATTGACCGTTGCCTTCCCCGTATTCTCCAAACTGTTTAATAAAATTTCCTTCAGGATCAAATTTTTGAATACGATAAGCGTATTTTTCACTAGTATAGATGTTATTATCAGAATCAAAAGCTACACCCCAAAGTCTATTAAACTCTCCTGGACCGTTTCCTTTTGTCCCAATAGTCATTAATAATTTGCCATTAGGATCGAATTTCATTAGTTTTCCAGGGCCCCAGTTAACTACCCATACGTTTCCTTCCTTGTCAACATTAACATCTTCCATTTTGTGTGAGAAAAGATTTTGGTCATTTGGAGCACCCCAAGACAACAAGAAATTACCTTTACTATCAAACTTTTGGACATTCATTTTCTGTTCATCGGTTACGTAGATATTTCCATGTGAATCTACTGCAATGTTGTGAGCATGGAGGAATTGGCCATCGCCATCACCCTTAGATCCAAAACCGCCAAGGAATTTACCATTTAAATCATATTTTTGAACGTAATATTTCTGAACGTCATCACTCATTCCATAATTTGACTCGTCCATATCTTCAGAACCTTTTTTCTTTTTTTTCGAAGATTTTTGTTCTGAAGAATCATCATCTTCCTCATCTTCATTTGTATTTGCATTTTCATCTTCATCTCCATTTGAGTAAGCATCATCATTTGTATTTGTTGAGGAACCTTCATTTTCTCTATCAACATCAATATAATCGTCTTCTTGAAACTCAAATACTTGAGCTGATACGGATTTGTAATTCATGCTCAGATAACTAAAAATCAAGGTAAAAGTAATTAAAAATAAAAATGTAAAGCTAACCCCTCTTAATATCATCCCTTATAACTATTCCATACATAAATATTAAGATTATAATAAAGTTGTCTAGAATATATTATAGTACACTTACAATATTTTCAAGGAAAACATAGTGTAAATTTTTCAGATGATATCTATCATTAAATTCTCCTTTAAGTTTCTTTGTTAAGTTTCTAATGAAAGTCATATAGAAAGATTTCTGGCAGGATTTCCATCTAATAATGACAATTTAAATCTAATAAAGATTTAGTTAACTAATTCTTTTTATGATATGATAGCCAAATTCTGTTTTTACTGGGCCAGAGATTTGATCTTTTTCTAACTTAAATGCAACATCTTCGAATGGCTTAACCATCATACCTTTTCTAAAAAATCCTAAATCTCCTCCTCGTTTACCGCTAGCTTTATCTATCGATAATTCTTTGGCTAAATTTGTAAAACTTTCACCATTTTTTAATCTATCAACTACCATTAGTGCCTCACTATTTTTTTTTACAAGGATATGCAAACACTTTATTTTATTTGATGCCATAATGAATCTATCGTATCAGCAATATTTAAAATGTAAATAAATAAGTAAATTATATTGTTTTGTTAAACAATTAAATAAAAATAATAAATTTATTAAGGTAAATGATATCATAGTATTCTTTTCAAATGAATCGAAATTTATAATAAATAATGAAAAAAACAGAATAGTAACTTCTACAAGAATTTTCCTCATCTAGATTGAAAACTTAGTCGCCCCAGTTAATTGACTAATAATAAATTGCCATAGCCTGGCAATCAAAAGATGATATTGGATTGATACACAAGATTAGTCCAGACTATGACAAACATAATTTTTCCGGCAAAGTTTGGATAATAAAAATAAAGAATATAACATTAGCTAGAAATAATAATTAAAATATTGTTAAAATCAATAAGTAAAATTCTAGAAAACAATGTATTAGAGTATAATTATCATATCAAGTAACTATTTCCTTTAATCCAAGTGGTTTAACTTTTTAAAGAATAGATTTAAATACCTTAAAAAGTCAATTGGACACCAATACTTCGAACTGATGATTGTATATAATAATTAGAATGCAAAGTTCCAGAAATGAACCCAATTCTAAAAAGTATATGTTTTTATATTGATTCTTATCGAGTTATTATTCTCAATTTTTTCGGCGCCGAAAAATTAATAGATTTAATAAAAAAGTTATTTATGAAAGTCTAAGATGAGAAAAAATTTTAAATAATTTTATTGCATATTGATATTGAGGAACATATTCACAACCTCACCCTACGTGATCAATCCCAGCCAAGTCATCACAATGGGCTAGGCC
>DASQLB010000256.1:0-19626 GCA_035630235.1 Nitrososphaeraceae archaeon
TAGTTCTTATTGATTTAAATGATACTATTTAATAGCTACAAAGTTTAAATTCTATAACTTGGCATTTGCAGATAACTTTGGTGTAGAGGACAGAAAGGCAGAAGAAGCAATAAAGTGGATGAATTCCTATGCCTTAGATAACAATAAAAAATTTGAAGCAAAATTGGAAGGTTATTTATTAACAACCAAAAATTTCGGTAATTTTGAAATTATATCCTGGAACGGAGATTGGTCCTTTGCTAGAAACTTGATAATTAAGGTCAGCAGAAAATTATCAACAAAAGTAATTGAATCGGGTTACCATCAGAAAAATTCATTTTTTCTCTCTTTAATTGGTGCTAACAAAGAAGTGGCAAAAGTCTATAAAAAAGGAGGTATAATTGGTAACCTAATTTTAGACAAAAAATCACGTAAATGGATTGTTAAATCTGAAAAATTAATATGATATCAAAATTCACTTGCTATCTACTATATACGAGATTAATTTTATTTTGACAATTGATAATTGTAATCGATTTGGATAAAAAAAGTATATTTTAATAGATTTAAAAGTTTCCTCTCTTCTTCTTCTTGTTATTTTATATATCTTGCTTGACTTTCAATGTTAGAGTATATTGAATTTTGTCAATTGTCTTGATTTTCAATGCAATTGTTTCCATTATTGTGTCAATTGTTTCTCCTTTTATCTTGACAAGTATATTGTATGGACCTCTAACTCTATTTGTTGTTAATATTTCAGTTATTTTTGTTAAATCATTAATTATTTTTTCTTCGTTAACTTCTTCGCATGTTATTAAAACAAAGACTTCTACCATCAATCATTTACACTTAGTAATTTAAGGGTATCACTAATAATTTTACCATGATCTGCTTGTACTTCTGTAGTAATAAGCAACAAGTGATCATCATCTAATGGAATAGTAATTCTTTTAATTTTTTCATATTCTGCCATAGCATATTTTCCTCTTCCGATTTTGGAGGATAAAGAATTTCGCAATCCCCATCTTGCTAAAGCCTGTAAATTTGATTTCCTAGTTTCTTCACTACTTAGCATATCTGCTACTCCTTCTCTTTGCCCACCATATTTTATCTCTCCAGATTCATCACATATTCCTGCAAATCTTATTTTAGAATCAATATCAATTACAGCTTTACAGAGATTATCATAATCCATATCACTATATTCAAAAATACAAATATTAATAGTTTATAGAAATTTACAATCTATTTTTGCAAAATTTAAAAGTAATTAAACTATTAATTTCTATATATGATCTGGAATTTTAGCTAATTCTTCTATCTTCCAATGACAGCTCCAACAAAAACAACATATTAAACATGTGAGTTGCGTCCTAATTTTACATGATTCACATTCCTTATATCGAGGTATGAGACTATCTCTCAGATATTCATGGTTAAAAAATCTTCTTTCTTTTTTACCTGTTATTTTGGAAGATTTCATAATTTTAGTCTACTTATATATATATCTACTAAATTATATCTTTTATGAATATTTATTAATTAATTTTGTTTTTTATTTATTTTCAATGAAAAATTTACATCTATTAACAAAATAATAAGTTTTAAAATTACAATTTTTTTATTAGTATACTCAAAATATTAAAGAAATTACGATGAGCTAAATAAAATTTGATTTAGCTCATCGTTACCCATCGATTTTCAGCTTTGGTATAGCCTTCCTGCACAAGTCAGCTGATACCATATCACATCATTCAACAGCGTTATTTCCGTCGAATTTAGTGTAGACAGTGTCTAATTCTATAACGAGAATCCAATATAAGAGAGTTATTGAGAGAAATTATATAATAATATTATATAACATTTATTCATCCATGGTTATTTCTGCTAAAAAATTTTTTGACAAACTTAAGTTAGTAGAGGATATTCATTCAATTTATATCTAATAAGAATTCAAATGTAGGATGTAAATATTTAAAGTTGATTTCTAATTCCTGATATTTTTAATATATGTTTATCTTTTGGAATGAATATATCTATACTAATTGTTTTACCATTCATAGTAACTAATTTCTTTTCATATTGTTTCCCATCTAACAAAACTTCTATCTTTTGGTTTGGGAATATTTGTGGAATTTTAAAATTTGTAGGTCCGCCCACGGGGTTATATGGCTTAACCTCAAAAATAATACTATCTGACGAATTTTCATATCTGAAATCGCTAATCATAGAAGCACTTTCTAAATTAAAAACAATATATTCTCCTTCTCCAAGATCAATTGTAGATATTGGGGCATTAACATCCAATCCTGCACAACTATAATAATATACACCATCTTTTATTGCAGGATCTGGAAGAATTTTGTATCTAACATCTTCCCCTGGATAAATAACTGGAATTAATGAGCTTTTGACAGAATCTAATTGAGTACCATTAATTGAATGGACAGAAGCATATACTGCAATATTTTTAATTATATTAGGACCTGTATTTTTAATTGTACCAACTAGAGCCTTTTCATCGGCCGTAGCAAGGTTTGAATAGTTTTGGCTCAAGTCCATTAATAATGGTTTTGCTACTTCTTTGGTCTCAATCGGATACGCAAACCCTTTAAAGAATTCATTACCACTAATCGTAAACTTAAATGGGGCAGCGACATATGGATATATTACATTGGTAAATGTATTACTTGTTAAAATTAATGATTGTCGCTCTGATTGGGTTATATTTACACCTATCTTAACTTCTATAGGCATACCCGCATTATTTTGTACTACACCAACCAAATTCCAATCTCCATTTAAATCTTTGAAAATTTTTTGATCCACAATTGAAATCGGAAATTCTCCAAATGATTTGATAGGAACTAGGAAAATTATCAAAGAAAATATGATAACAACACAAGATGAAACTATATTTTTATAAAACATTAATCTAAACTTCATAATTTAATAATAATATGAGATATACAGAATTAAATTTCTTTTCATGTATTATTTATTAAATTATTTTATTTTTTTTACTAACTCGTATAATTATCTGTAGTCTTAATCAGAATTGTTTATGATGTTGTTGTTGTTATCCTCATCTTCATTGGTTAGTTTATTACTGGAAGACGATGATTCTATATTATTTTTACTGTACTCTACGTCTTCATTAATAATATCTGCTTCTTTACTACTATCACTAAATCCACTACTAAAAGACTTTTCTATACTTTTACTGGTGGTTCCCTGTTCATTAGATTCTACAATATCCTCACTATTACCAATCTCATTGTTATCATTAAGTTCATCTGAATCAGGATTTCCAAATATTGGTCCTCCACTGTCAAGAAGTTCTCCATCTTCATTCATTACCTCTTCGTTAATATCTGGAAGATTTCTGCTTAAATCACTAAAAATATCATTACCAGTTGATTCTTCATTGTTATTTGTATCTGAATTGTCTTCTCTTTCTTGAACTGAAAATGATTGATGACCATAAGAAGTTACATAAAGTAACACACCTATTATTATGAATGATAACGATGATAAATAGTTCATTTTATACAGCTTATCCATTAGGTTATATTATTACTACTACTTTTTATAAAGCTATCATATAATTATTTTCAAAGCAATATTTTCTACCATCTTTGTATACATGAATATAATTGTTTCTTTATTGATAAAATATTATTTTTATATCATTAAATAGAAAGATATTTGTTGAATGATTTAATTCAAAGATTTTCATTAGCTTTTTTTATTTTTTTTATAATATTATTGATACTACAGTTGCCGCTATCATTTATTTATTCACAAAGTGATGAACCCATTATTTCTGAAAGTGTTGGTAAGCCAATTTTACCGGTAGGTAGCTATCCTGTTGGAATAGGAATAAACCCTGTTACTAACAAACTATATGTAGCAAATCAATTTTCTAACTCTGTCACGGTTATAGATGGTAAGACAAATAACATTGAAAGCACGATTCAAGTAGATAATTTTCCATATGAGTTAGAGGTGAATTCTTATAATAATAGAATATATGTGACCAATAGAGGTTCAAATACTGTCTCTGTTATTGATGGTTCTACAAATCAAAGACTGTCAAATATCATTGTTGGAGAATCACCTGTAGGAATATCAATAGATCCTTCAGAAAATAGAATATATGTAACGAATCTCGGGAAAAATTCATCTCTATCAATCATAGATGGAATTAGTAATAAAGTTACAGATACCGTGGAATTGAATGGCATTTTTTATGGTATAGCTGTTAATCCATTAACAAAAACAATTTATCTTTCTAATATAAAGAATCATACTGTATCTGTTTTAGATGGAACAACAAAAAATGTTATTAACCATATTCCGGTTGAATATATACCTACAGGATTAAATATAAATTATAAATCAGATTTAATTTATGTTACTAATTATGGTTCTAATTCGATTTCTGTGATAAATGGAAAAACCAATAAAGTAAACTCAACTATAGAAGTTGGAGAAAATCCTGTCGATACTATAATTAACCCTTTAACGAATAAAATATATGTATCTAATAATGGAGATAATACTGTATCTGTAATAGATGCAGTAACTAATAAAAAAATTAAAGATCTGTCGGTTAAACCCAATAGCGATAAAAATAATGAAAATAATGATCCTATTCTTGATATACCTATAAATCTAACTTTTCCGCTTTTAGCTAATAAATTGTCTCTTAATCCTATTACAAATCAGATTTATATAACAAATACAGTTTCGAATGGTGTTATAATAGTTGATGGAAAAACTGATAATGTAGTTGTCCAATTATCTGTGGAAATAAAGCCAGAAAATGCAGGAACCATTGACTGTAACAATTCAAAATTACCTACAGAAGGTTTTTTGTTACATCCTATAAATACCGAGATAAAATGTACTGCACATGCTTCTAGAGGATACTCATTCGATTTTTGGTCAAATATGATCTCAGATACTAAAAATCCTATAACTCTAAACACAACTGAAAATAACTTACTAGTAGCTAATTTCAAACCAGCTATTTCAACTGAAGCCTATATTGGAATGGTAGCTGCTACAGTTGGTTCTACCTCCATATTTGCAGGTTGGTATTATAAAAGAAGAGAAAGGAGTTATCTAAATCAAAGCATGAATAGAATAGACTTTACTTATGATGCCTTAAAAAAAGACAAGGTAGAAGGAGTTAAACAATTGGAAGAGTTACGAAAAGAAATAACCAATTTATTTAAAAAAGGAAAGCTAACAGATTCACACTATAATATTCTTGATAAAAGAATCTCCGAGTTAATTAATACTCTATTAAGAAAAGATTAATATCATTTAAGAACTATTTAACACAAAATCTAAACAATTTATTTTTTACTATAATTTAAAAATATAAAGATATATTCTTTATTTAATACTAGGATCTAATGTATTTATAAAAAAGAACTTGGTAATAAATAATCATATAATGATGATCATCATTCTAAGAATGTTATTATTAACCTAATAAATTTACATTTAATCATGAATAAAATATTTTTTTTAACAATTTTTTGCTTTGCATCTTTTATATTGTTATCATTTATAGTAATTAATAAATCCAATAACATGTATTTTGATGATATTATAAATTTTGATAAAACTCTTTTTATTACAATAAACGAATTTCATGTAAAATTACCAGGGGAGCTTGATCACTTTATGATTTTGATCACTTTTTACGGCAGGGAATTTTTTTTACCATTTGTAATGGGATTGATTTTCATATTTGGGGGTAAAATCGGAAGAAAGACTGTAGTCATAACATCTATTTGCATTTTAATCCTGATTCCAATTGTTTCTATAACTAAAGATTATATCGAAAGATCAAGACCCTTTGTACCAGGATTGGATACTCTAATTTCTATTGATAGTAGCTATTCATTTCCCTCTGGCCATTCCACCTTAATTGCTGCTGGCTTTGTAACTATCATGGTTTTATTTAAAGGAAATAAATATACTAAAATTCTGCCTGTTCTTTTAGTCATTGATGGCGCCTTAGTATGCTTTTCAAGAATTTATGTTGGAGTTCATTATCCATTTGATGTTTTAGGGGGATTTTTTTTAGGAAGTGGTATATCGTTGTTAATAATTAGTATTGTAAATTACATACCAAAAATAAGAACTATAATAAGCAACTAAATTTAAAATTAAAATTTACAAGAAAATTGAATAGTATTTTCTTCATATCATCCTCCTCTAAATTTATCAATTTTTTAATTATCTATCTCGTTCGTTTTTTAAATTCAATTTTGGTTGGTAAATTCCAATTATATTTTATTGCTAACAGTCGAAATAATGTAATGATAACTATACAGAAAACCATGGAAATATAATAATTAAAATCAAAGTATAACAGGATAAAAAAAATAATAATTCCTAAAAAACTTGCTGATGCATATAACTCTTTGATGAATACTAGAGGGATTTCTTTAACAAAAACATCTCTTACTATTCCTCCTCCGATGGCAGTAAAGATACCTGCTAAAGACATTGCAAGAAAATTTAATCCTAACATTTCGTATGCAATACTTGAGCCTATTATAGTAAAGACTCCTAAACCTATTGCATCAAACTTTAAAAATAAATTTTCACGTTCCTTAAAAAATGGATGTAAAAGAAATACAATGATACCTGAAACTACAGCAATAGTTAGATAATATGGATCTAACATAATTTTAGGTGGCAATCTGTCCAACAGCAGATCTCTAATTAACCCTCCAGCTAAACCTGTGCTGCTGGCTAATATTATAACTCCCACCATGTCCATTTTGTATTGAATTGCTTTAAGGGCGCCGGTTACAGCAAATACCATTACCCCAAATAAATCTAATATGTGCAGTAATAAGGGAATCGAGAAAGAAATATTATCCAACTATGAATATTAATCAAGTCTTACTATTTATTTAAATTGCAAATTTTCTATTATACAAAAACCACTTTATTATAAGATTATTTTAATGTAGTGTTTTTGGAGCTTTCATTCCTTTATTGTTCAACACAATGTAAATTTCTGGAATAGAATAAACAAATCCTATATGAACACAATCTATTTTTTCATCTAATAAACATCGTAGTTCCCCATTTCGCAGTATCACTTCTGCTATTCTATTTCTTTTATTATCTTTTATTAATACGCGATCAGAATCAACTGAAATTTTTTCCATAAATGGAGCTTGTTTAGCAAATGCTTCATGTTTTAACATCATCTCCTCCATCATGCTTGTAAGATATCCTGAAAAGCTGGTAATTCCTTTTAGTTCTAAATCATTTTTCCTTTTTTCGTAAACATTAAAAAATTTTTTATAGATATTCTCACTGACTGTAATGGATTTAAAACCGGGCTTAGGCACTCTTATACCGTATTAGACCGTAACATATAAGATTTACTATATAAATTTTATAAACAGATATCGATTTGTATAATCTATTTATTATTTTTTATCATCATATCGATTAGTCTTTGATGAAATTACTCCAGATTTTTATTTAGCTAATAAGTTTGAGGGAATCAAAACATTTAGGAAATATTAGTTTGTATTAAAATCTATTAACAAAGATCTAATTATTTTATTCTGTTTTATTATGTTTTTAAATAACGATCTAAAAAATACTATTGAACGGTTTCTAAATTTTTGAATTACAAAAATATAAATATTGAAAAAGCATTTAAATAAATACTTTTAAATAGTTATATGCTTGTTTTGCTACCTCGATGGGATTATCCTGATATGGGTATAATTCTACAGTAACAAATCCTTTATATCCAATCTTTTTTATTGTATCAAAAATCTTTTCAAAATCTATAGAGCCTAATCCAGGTATGAGATGATAGTGAACTCTATTGTTAGATATGTCTGATAAATGAAAATGCTCTATATAATCGATTAATTTTAATATTGTTTCGGAAGGATCTTCTTTGACACAATAGAAATGTCCAATATCAAAATTTAATTTTATATAATCAGAACAAATTATTTTCATTAACTGTAAAAATTGCTGAGAGTTTTCAATTAGAAGGGATGGTTCTGGTTCAACTAATATTTTTACACCATTTTCTTCTGCAATGTGTTTAACTTTTTTTAATCCATCTGCGAATATTTTCAAGAGTGCACTTGATTCTAATGCAGTCTTTTGTCTGTTAATTGGACCGCCTGGTTCAGTTGAGAGGTTTTTTGCACCTAATTTCCTTGCTAAATAAATGCAGTCTACTGTATGTTTAACTCTAATTTCTCGCAGCTTATTATCAGCTTCAATCCATGAAGGGTGATAAACATTTCCTATTGCATATAATGTGAACGCATTAAGATTAGAAATTCCTATATTTAAATCTGAAATTAAATTTTTTATTTTTTTTGCTTGTTCTTCAGAAAATTGAGGAGGATAGGCATGTGGTATATCACATAAAATTTCTACACCTTTATATCCTATTTTGGATATTTCTCTTATGGCATTATCAAGAGAAAATTTCTTAAAAGCGTTTGAACTAAATGAGAGTAACATATCTAATTAATCCGGTAATGATTATATTCGAGTCAAGATACTAATACTGAATTTGAGGAGTCCATGTAAATTTATCTGATTGTTTATAAAAATCATATGCATTAGACATTGTAACTTTTTCTATTTCATTTTTTCTGAATCCCTCTTTTCTCATTTCTCTAGCAACTAATGGCACGCTCAATGGATCGGAAATCCCCCAATCAGCTGCACTATTTATCATTATATTGTCTGGTCCATTTTTTCTTATAATATCTATTGCTCTTTTTGGTGAAAGTTTCGTTATAGGATAAACCGAAAGACCAGCCCACAATCCCATTTCCAATGTCTTTTTTATTGTTTCCTCAGTATTATGATCGATCAGAATTTTCTTTCGATCATATTTATTACCATTTTGATTTAATATTTCTTCAATTCTCTCTATCCCTTTTGTTTTATTTTGATGAGGTAAATGGATCATAATAGGAATCTTTTTGGTTGATGCAATATCAAGTTGTTTAATAAAAATTTCCTCTTCTAATTCGTTAATAAGGTTGTAGCCAATTTCGCCAATTGCTACAACTCTTTCTCTATCGATAAATTTTAACATTGCTTGGAGTGCATCTAACGCTAGTGGTCTTTGTACAGATTCTTTAGGATTCACCGAAATACATACAAAGTGTTCAATTCCAAATTGTTTAGCTCTTGTAGTTTCGAATGATATAAGATGTTCCCAATAATCAATAAATGTTCCTACAAAAGTCCTTGGACCTCCAAGCCAAAAAGAGGGCTGTACTATTACTTCTATTCCGGCTTTAGACATAGCATCATAATCATTAGTAGTTCGGGAATACATATGAATATGCGGATCGAAGAATCCAGACATTACTTGTAAATTCATCGAAGTTATATTAAATGTATATCTTATAACATTCTCAACAAAACTTTGCCATTTATCATTATTTATTGATCGCTATGATAATGAGTTATTTTACATCAATGTATATATTATAATTAGTAATACATTATAAGAAACATTATTTCGATTAATTATTTAATTCTTAGCTTATTTATTGTCTAATATAAAGTAAAGTGTAAATATATTTGGATATTAATAGTTGACGATTTATTAAAAAAATCAAAATAGTAAACTTTCACCTTTTTGATGTTGAAATAACTCTAAAACGAACAACTAATAAGATATTAAATTATTAAAACAACTAGAAATTGAAAAATAATTCAAGTTCATTAACTACGTCTAATATTAACAGTTTTTATAAATCATCTAATATGTTGTCTATTGATCTTGCAGGAATCCATCTTAAAAATCCACTTCTTCTTGCATCTGGCTTTTTGGGTATTTCTCAGGAAATTTTCAACAGATTATATCATGATGGTTTAGGAGCTATAGTCAGTAAATCAATAAGTGTTAGTCCTCTAGATGGATACAAAGGTCCTACCGTTGTTTCTTTGGGAGAAAAAGGTTATCTAAATGCTGTTGGGCTTGCAAATCCTGGATCCGATGTATTTGCTCATGAAATTATGAGTAATCAAATTCCGCTTATAGTTAGTATTGTTGGGTCTAGCCAGTCAGATTTTCCAAAACTAATAAATAAATTTGACAAGTTAAATATTTTGGGTTATGAGATTAATCTCTCTTGTCCACATGTGGCCAAGATGGGTATGGAAGTTGGTGATGACCTTGATTTAGTAACTAAAATAATTAAGACTATCAAGTCAAAAACCAAAAAACCTGTAATTGTCAAAGTTGGAATTGGAAATACCGATGTTTTAAAACTTGCAAGTAAAATCCAAGAGTCAGGAGCAGATGCCATAACTGCAATCAATACTATTAGAGCAATGGCAATAAATGTAGAGACTGGTATGCCCATACTGAGCAATAAAGTAGGTGGATTATCTGGGATTCCCTTAAAACCTATAGGAGTAAGATGTGTTTTTGAAATAACTAAAAAAGTCAATATTCCTGTAATTGGATGTGGTGGAATATTTACATGGGAAGATGCAGTAGAATACATTTTGGCAGGTGCTACAGCGATAGAATTAGGTTCTGTCATAGGATTTGAAGGTTTGAAAGCATTCAATGAGATAAAATTAGGAATTACAAGATATTTGGAGAAGAAAAATTGCAAGAACATAAAGGAGATTATTGGTCTTGCACATAAATATTGATAAAATACGTACTGTTGTTATTGAAGAGGTAATTGAGGAATCTCCTTCTGTAAAGACTCTTGTTTTTAATGATAGGTTATCTTCAAATGCAAAACCTGCGCAATTTTTAATGGTCTGGATTCCAAGGAAAGAAGAACTTCCAATGAGTGTCATGATCTCAAATAAGAAAGATCATGCCGCGATCACTATACGTAAACACGGATTTGGATCCACCTCTCTTTTTGAAAAAAAACAAAATGATCTAATTGGTATACGTGGACCTTATGGTAATTATTTTAGTGTAAGTAAGAGTTTAAAAAATCCTATATTAATAGGAGGTGGAACTGGTCTAGTTCCATTAGTGCGTCTTGCTACTGTCTTGAGCAAAATGCAAAGAAGATGTACAATAATTATGGGCGCACAAACACAGAAAGAGATACTTTTCAAAGTCCTCTTAGAAGAAATATTAAGTAAAATCAGTACTAACATAATTGTTACCACTGAGGATGGTAGTTTTGGAGTAAAAGGAGTGGTAACAGATGCTTTAAAATACATTTTAAAGAAAGAAAAATTTGATATGATCTATACTTGTGGACCAGAACTTATGATGAAGAGTATTTATAATTTGTCGGTACCTTATTCTATTCCAATTCAAGCTAGCCTAGAAAGATACATGAAATGTGGAATAGGGATTTGTGCAAGTTGTTGTATAAATGACAAACTTGTCTGCAAAGATGGTACTGTATTTAATGAGAACCAGTTATCTGAATTGTCAGAATTCGGAAAAGTTTTCAGAGACAAGTCTGGCCGTCCTTCGTATTATTAATTTTATTAATAATTAACATTTTAAACTCAATTTTTGTCAGATTTGTTGTTAAACTATGCAGAGGAAGTATATGATTAAGATATTGATAGTTACCTTTTACCATCTTTATCTATATCTTCAAAACCTTTTGTTCTAAACGACCTAATTTTTTTATATATTTTTGATCTTCGCAGAATATATTTGTCAATCTCTACGTCTTTAACACTCAAAAAAGGTTTACCTTTTTTCCCGACTTTTCCAATAACTTCTGGTTCAAGATGAATTTTTTTCAAGTCTTGCATTATGGAATCAGTACATTCTCTTGATGCTATTATCAAATGACAACCATTAAAGGAAGAAGTAGAATGTTGCACAAAATATTCTTTAACAGCATATGAAGACATTTCCTTATGTTTAATAGGAATTTTATCTATAATTATTTCGCTATCAATGTATTCAGCTACCTTCTTGAGAGCTAGAATACCTTGGGTTAAAATGGGAAATACTGCAGTAATATGTGAAGCCTTATCAAATTTTCCCTCAAAATCAGGACAATATTTGTTGATTAGCTTTCCAAGCTCAAATCTTGGATGACTCAGGTTATTAATGATGTTGTCTTTTTCCTTTTCAAGTTCATTAATAAATATACCATGTTTTTCAAAAACAGATATGTTTTCCTCGTTTATTTTTGTTAACAAAAATAAGCTTAATGGAATTATAGAGCCAAATTTGTCAGTAACTATAACATTCATTTCTTCTTCTATCTCAGTGTATCTTGTAGGAATTTCTCTGTATGTTGTAGCAGTAGCACTGGCTCCAAAAAATAGGTTACCAAGTTTCAAAGCACTATAATCTTCCATATATATATTATTAGATAGGGTAATTGAATCTAAGTTCTGTCTGATAGCATCAAGCATTTCTTCTTTTGGTGCATCATAGATAGGAAAAATTTTAAATTCGTCTACACATCCTATTAAATTCAGATTTTCTATGACTCCAGCTACTGTTAATTTACAATGAATGTCAGATTCAGGAGAACATAAAACGTCAGTTACTTGCGTAATATAATTATTAGCAATGAAATATCCTACTTTATTTCCTCGTCTTGATTCAATAAAGTCTAACAAGGCAAATTGCTTTTTTGATGATGTATTTATTGCACTAATTTTTTTTGTTATACATTTTGATTTAATACTATTTATTAAATTTGATAGAATATTGAGGCGTTTTTCTTGTTTGTCCACGATATCCTTATTCAATTGAAGAATTGCTAGTGATCTTTTGATACCTGTCTCGCTTTGTTGTAGATATGCGTCGGATAGATCATAAATTCTTCTAGTAACTTCCGGATTCTTTTTTTCACTTTTGTAAAACGAATCAAACCAGTCTGGTGTGATTTTCCAATTTGTTCCTTTAATTTTATTTAGAGAAAATTCTAATATGTCTGAATCAATTTCATTTGAAAAGGTAGAAAGCCAATTAAGTGGTTCAAAACCATATTCTTTGTACTTGTAAATATTCTCCCAAAAATCTGTATTCAATATAATCTATGTAATGAATTATAGTAATGATATTAAAATATAGATATTTTTTACTAATTTATTTAAATATTGACTTCATTTATATCTGTATTTATGTCAATAATGCTATCACAGTAAAATAAGTTTATTCAAAGGTATTTCCAATTTTCTAATATGCTCTAAAGTAGTTATTACAATCGTTTTATGTTATTCTCTATGATTAGACTTGGAAAGCTATTAATTTTATATCTGGTTATCGATATAATATTAATACTTGGTTTTCAAAAACAGCATTTATAATAAACATACTATTCTCAAAGATTAAGCAAACTATTATTCGATATCTTGCTGTTAGCAACTCAAAATGAATATATACAAATTTTGACTAAGTTATATTATTGTGATAGAATCTAATTGTAAACACAGTATAGATGATGATAATTTTACATTTTTAAGCAATACCAGTCAAAGATCTAAACATAACTTTGAAATAGATAATTTGGCCAACAGATTTGAAAAAAAAACTGCAACAGATATTCTTAAATGGTCAATTGAAAAGTTTGGAAATAGGGTTGCATTAGCATCAAGTTTTGGTGCAGAAGATGTTGTTATTATAGATATGATGGTCAAAATAGATAAAAGTAAAACGAAAATCCTGACATTAGATACCGGTAGGTTAAACCAAGAAACCTATGATGTTATGGATGAAATACGTAAAAAGTATAGTATTTCTATAGAATCGTATTTCCCAGATTCACAACAAGTCGAACAAATGGTACGTACAAAAGGGTTTAATCTAATGTATGAAAGTATAGAAAATAGAAAATTATGCTGTGAAATAAGAAAGGTAAATCCACTTAATAGATCCCTTGCATCTCTTGATGGATGGATAACAGGTCTAAGAAGGGAACAGGCTCTTAGTCGTTTAAATATTAAAAAAATTGAGATTGACCCAACTCATAATAATATATTAAAGATTAATCCCATTGCTGATTGGAGTGAAGATATGGTTTGGGAATACATAAAGGAAAATGAGGTTCCATATAATAAACTACATGATATGGGATTTCCAAGTATTGGATGTGAACCATGTACTCGAGCTATAAGCAAAGGAGAAAATCGTAGATCTGGCAGGTGGTGGTGGGAGGAGTCTTCTCAAAAAGAATGTGGACTCCACATTGACATTAGTAACCAAAAATGAATCTTTAAGATCACAATAAGTAAGATTCCATATATGCGAGGTAATAGAAATATATCTAGAGTTAATAATACAGTTAATGGTCTAAAAGATAAAAAATTGGAGAATATATCTATTCAAAATAATATTATAAAAAACATTCCTGAGCCACATGGTGGTCGACTTGTAAACAGAATTTTTGAATCAAAAAATAACAATACCCATGATATGTTTTCCATTGAGCTTGATGATAACCTTAGAAACGATGTTGAAAATATTGGAGATGGTATTTTTAGTCCGTTAGAAGGTTTTATTGGACAATCTGATTTTGAAAGTGTTTTGAAATGTGGAAGATTAAGAAATGGATTGCCATGGACGATTCCTATAGTCTTGGATGTGGAAAAATCAGTGGCAAAAAAAATACAAGATTACCGTGAAATATCCCTAAAGAATAAAGGTGAACATTTTGCCACTCTATATTTTGATGAGTTTTATCCCTTTGATAAATTAGAGATGGTAAGGGCATTATATCTAACAGACGATGAACAACATCCAGGAGTATCTAAGACGTTTAAAATGAAAGATTACTTAGTTTCAGGAAGAATTAGTGTTAGTAAAAAGGTAAATAACTTCAAATTACGAAATTATAGATTAGAACCTATAAAGACTAGGGAAGAGATTAAAAGAAGAAGATGGAAAACTATTGTCGGTTTTCAAACCAGGAATATTCCCCACATCGCACATGAAATGCTTCAAAAAGCTGCTTTAAATATCTATGATGGATTATTTCTCAACCCTTTGATCGGAAAAAAGAAAACAGGTGATTTTAAAGACGAAGTGATACTTGAATCATATAAAAAGTTAATAGAAAATTATTATCCACAAGAAAGAGTTATGTTTGTTACTCTTCATACCGAAATGAGGTATGCGGGTCCCAAAGAAGCGATTCATCATGCCATTATGAGAAAAAACTTTGGCTGTTCCCATTTTATTGTAGGAAGAGATCATGCAGGGGTAGGTAATTATTATCGTCCTTTTGCAGCTCATGAAATCTTCGACGAATATGCTGATATTGGAATTGAACCAATATTTTTTCCATCATTCTATTATTGTAATAAATGTTTAGGATATGCTAATGACAGAAATTGTCCTCATGGTTCCGAATTCAAAGAAGAATTATCTGGAACAAGAATGAGAAAGATGGTCGCATCTGGAGAAATGCCAGGAAAACATTTAATGAGGCCAGAAATTGCCGATGTAATTATAAATTTTCAAGATCCATTTGTATCTTGATATGATTATCATCATCATCGTACTGACTATCTAAATCTGATAATTCATTTTGGTTTTTACTTAAAGGATTTGAGAAGGATTCTTAATATTCACTAAATAATTTTATTATTTTCCTGTTTTTAATTCGTGATTTACGTTCATATTACTCTAAAATAATTATTTCAAATGCAATCAATGTATGCAAATTCTATATTATCCTTGTTGAAATTTTCTTTTATTGGTGCTATCATATTCCTAATATTTTTTTTAAATACTTATGTATCTGCTCAAAATGAATCAGAATCAATAGAAGAAAACTTTGATGTAACAAAATCAAAAAGTCATGAAAGCTTTGTAGTTCCCTTTAGCGCATCGAACACAGACCGTAAAAATCCAGTGATCTACACCTATGAAATCCCCAAAGATGTTAGTTGGATTCTTGGTATTGAGAATAATATGACCTATAACAATTCTTCCGAATCAAAAACGATTATTAAATTGATGGAAAATCAGCCTAGCGAAAAATTTATTGAATTAGCAATGTTTGAACAGAATGAAAAGTTCTGGATTGCTGTAAATACAAATGAATCTGGATACATAAGAGTTCACGAACAAGATACCGATGGATGGTCTCGTGATGAACCTATTATGGTAGCACATGCTAATAATCAGGGTTTAACAGTTACTAATGGTAAAAGAATCGTCATTGACAGGTTATCATTAGATGGTTTTAGCTTAGGTTCTATTGCTATATATGGAAAAGACGATACCGATTCGCCGATAAACACTTTGAGTGGATATCTTTCCTTTGATCTTACATATGGTAATCCAAGAGATTCTCCATTATATTTTCTACCTATCATTATGTTAGTTCTAGTAGGAGGGATAGTATTCTATCTTCTCAAAATTAAGAAAAGAGATCGTGATGATGAGTAAAACTATTTTAAATTTTGTTTTGATTTGTATAAAAATTGCATATATCTTTTAAACTACATATGTGACATTTAGGCGTTATCGGAAGACAAATATTTTGTCCATAGATTACAAAAATATTATTTAATATTAACCAATATTCCTTGTTTACTATTTTTATTAATTCTTCTTCTGTTTTTTTTGCATTACGAGTATTAACAATACCAATTCTGTTGGAAATTCTATGAACATGAATGTCAACTGGGATGGCAGGTTTATTAAAAGCATATACCAAAACACAGTTTGCAGTTTTTCTTCCTACACCAGGTAATTCTAACAGATCTTCAATTTCATTTGGGACAACTCCATGAAATTTTTCCAAAATGATCTTGGATACTTGTTTAATTCTTTCCGCTTTAATATTGTAAAAACCTATGCTATGTATAATTGATTTTATATCATTCAAATCAGCATTTGATAATTCTAATGCATTCTTGTATTTTTGAAAAAGCTTACGTACAATTTTTGATGTAGTCTCATCTCTAGAACGTGCAGATAAAATTGTTCCAATTAATATCTTGAATGGATCGTTATCTTCTTCCATTTGAAGTTCTTTTAAGGCTGTAAATCGCGATAGGTTTTCCGACTGATTCAATGTTCTCTCCATATTATTGAGGATATATTCAACTTTTTTCAATTCTGGATTGTTATTATTATTCTGAATTTGTATCCTTAATTTTTTCTTCAATGTTTATTATTTTGAAATAGGTTAGGTATAATAAAAAAATTATCTACATGTGTATTTAATTTATGATTTAATGAATTATAACCTTTGAAATGCTGAATTATACTACTGACAAAAAATGAAAGAGAACACGAAGATTTTATAAATTCCAAGTTTCATATTTTATTTTCTTATTGATTTAGGATGAGATATGGATCTAAAATTAATTTAACAATAGTCATAGGGAATGATGACTTTGAAATTGCAAAATTAGATTTAGAATTATACAAATTATTGAAATGACATAGCAGTAATTTCGGCTTTTTATCTAATTATATAAAATAACCTACGAAATAATCATAGTAAATTTATTATAGCATAGAAAATATATATTTGTTCTATTCTTAATAAATAACCCGCAGTTAACCTCTAATTCATAGGTACAAATGTTTTGATTGTTGTTGATTGTAAAAGAAACATATGTACAATTAACGAAGATAGATATAAGAATATAAATACGATTAAATTTTATGTGAGAATTGTTGATTTTTTTAATAGAAGTTGAAGACTAAAATATGTCATATTTCATTGAAGATAAACATAGGGCACCAAAACCACTTTATGACATACATTTAAATAACAAAAAGATAAAATTTTCAGGAGAAACAACTATTTGAAATTTTTGAACCTAAATTTGATTCATTTACGATTTTAATGGGAGAAATTCCAAAAAAGAGTTTTAATGTCTGTTTGTCTCTTCATCTTTTTTATCTTTCATTTTATTTTTCAATTGTGTATAATCTTTCTATTAGTGTAATTTGTTTACTAGATAACTCTCCTTACTATTATATTCTTTCATTTTATCATTTTTCTTATTTTATTGATTGTTTCACTTCTGTGGAAATATTTCTTAGTCTTTTATTTATATCCTAAATCTAGATTATATCATGGCTTGGGATAGTTAGGGAGTAATTCCATGATTTTATCATAGCATTCTATTTTGTTTCGAATTTTTAACATATTTATTGGATAGCCAATATCGAAAACCATTTGAACCCCTATTGCTATTACTATGATATTATGGCTTTTTTCACATTTAAAATTTTCCATCTAACTCAAACTCTCAAACTTTTTTAAATTCTTGTTTAAGTGATTCGAGGATAAGAAATTATTTATTTTACATTCACTTGAATTAAGCTTGTAATATTTATTTGTTGTTTTAAATATTAAAAGTTTTTTAATAACTCTATTTTAATCAAAAAGAAATTATTGAAAATTATTTATTTCTCCTACTTATTAAAAAAAATAATAGATAAATATTATATGTGATAATGATGTCAGCGAGAATGTTCTTTTACTGAACGGGATTTTCCTAAATTTACCCCTTCTTCTGGTACCTCTGGTATATCCATGCCTGTTCTCTGCTCGGCCAAAAAACTAGCTTCATCTAAAATTTTACCAACGTCTTCTCCATAATTATTAAAATCAAATGAATTATTTCCAATTCCACTGGCATTAGTTAAAATGTCGTTAAATGTTGAGTTTATTTCATTCAATTCCCCGTCAGCTTCTGGTAAAACGTCATTTATTTTACCTTTTATGTGAGATAGAGCACCCATTGCTGGGCCTAAAGCAGCCATTGAATCACCTATGTCTATTGTTGATTCTAATCTCATGTGTACTTGGTCTAGAGCTAGTTTTATTTGTGACATTGTTCTAGCAGTCTTTCTAACTTGGGCAAGTTCAGTCGAAATCATTTTTCCCTGTTGTGAATCATGCTTTTGTAAAGATGAAACTACCTGTTCAAAATACATTTTTTCACGTGCTTTTAGTTTTTCTAACATCAAATCTAGTTTTTTGTTCTGTGTTTGTATTTTATTTTTAGCTAATTCCATTTTAGGTTTAAGAGGTCGCTGAGATCTAAAAGTCTCTCTCAATATATCTGTAGAATTTCGTTTTTTTTCTTTAATCCAATTATTGCTAAAATGGTTATCCATGAATATTGATACTATTCTTATTCAGACCTTAAACTACAATGTCATCATTGGATAACTAACTAGTAATTTTTTATAAACATTCCCAATATAACAATTACAGTTACAAGATGTATATCAATTGTATTTAGTATTCTCTTGATTACTTAATTTTAGGCGATATTATATATTTGAAATTACAAAAAAATTGAATTCTTAAAAGTTAAAGCGTCTACGTATTATTTGATTTAATTGATAAATTGAGTTGAGATAAAATTGTTATAAATTCAAATTAGCATCTAATCCAGTCCAACTTTAGAGTAGTTACATGATTAACAAGGTACTGAAAAAGAAAAATCAATCTATGTTGAAGAATATAAAATGAGACTTTATCGTTAGAATGAAATGATTATATAATCAATTTTACTATTTATTCAGTTTTTTAAATGGATGTCTTACAATGGTGTGATATTGAAGAATGTATCTTTATCGCAGAAACTGATGAGGTATATAAAAAATATGCAGGTTTGAAACATTCAAATGAATTAATACTTTCTCTCGCAAATTTAAGATTGTTA
>DASQLB010000257.1:0-3903 GCA_035630235.1 Nitrososphaeraceae archaeon
CCGAAATAAATATTGCAGAGTTCGATATCGCTAATATGTTACTAGCTGAAAAAGTAAATTGCCCTGTAATATTAGTATCTGATATTGAGCGAGGTGGTTGTTTTGCGAGTATATTTGGAACAATAAAATTGTTAAAAATAAAACATCAACGTCTAATCATGGGATTTATTATTAATAAATTTCGTGGCGATGAGAATATACTTGAAGATGCGATACAATTTATTGAGCGCAGAACTAAATCTACCAATTTAGGGATAATTCCAAAATTTGAATTTTTTTTGCCTCCTGAGGATTCTCTTGATGGTAATAATAATGACAATGATAATACAAATAAACTAAAAAAATTTAGTTCAAAAAAAAGATTGAATGAACAAATAGACTTAGTAGCTGCAACTATTGAATCTAGGATAAATGTTGAATTAATCTTGAAGAAAGTTTTAAAAATAGAACAATAATGCTATCCTCCATTCACCTTATTATCATTCTATTGATATCGATAATTTTAGATTTGATATTTGGAGATCCAAATAATCGAATTCACCCTGTTGCATGGCTAGGAAAATACATCAATTATTTCATTCCAAAGATTACAAGAGATAAGATTAAAAAATATGAAAAAATAAATGGAATAATTTTTACTAGTTTGACTATTACTTTTTTTGGGGTCATCCTTCAAATTTCGCTAGTGTATATATATCATATTTCTTTTATCGTAATGATAATTTTATCAATTTTCATCTTGTTTTCTGTAATAGCAATAAAAGGTATGGAAAAACATATCAATGCAATTACTACATCTTTACAAAATAATGATATTGAAAACGCTAGGACAAATTTGTCTATGATTGTCAGTAGAAATACTAAAAGCTTGGATGAACAACATATTTTATCAGGAACAATAGAATCTATTGCTGATAGTACGGTAGATGGAATTCTATCGCCAATATTTTATTTTTCTCTTCTTGGGCCTACAGGTGCTTTTATTTTTCGAATAATCAATACATTTGATTCAATGGTTGGTTATAAGGAAAGTTATTTTGAAAACATAGGATGGATAGCGGCAAAGGCGGATACATTTGCCAATTATATTCCCTCCAGGATAACGGCAATATTAATGATATTTGCTGTATTTATTAATAAAATGGACTGGAAAAATTCCATAACTATATTCAGGAAAGAACGAAATAGTACAATTAGTATCAATTCTGGTCAAACTATTTCTGTATTGGCAGGAGCGCTACGCGTAAGATTGGAAAAATTAGATCATTATAGTATAGGCGAACCAGCCGAAAAGATATCAATTGAAAAATGTAAAATGGCTATAAAGATAATGAAAACAACCATTCTTATTTTTTGTCTAATTATAGCCAGCCCACTTATAATTATTCTAGGTTTTTTAAATTGGTGGAATTTTATATTTGGTGTTTAATGGAATATCTTCTGTCCTTTCATTTTTAACAATAATTCCAACTAAGAGTTACGATATAACATTTATAGCTCAAAATATGTATTTGTTCCCATTAATAGGACTAATAATTGGTTTATCAATAGGAATTTTATCTTTTTTCTTATTTTCTATTTTCGAAGGATTTTTGCTAGGATTTATTATTACTGCGGTTATTATAGGAATAACTGGTCTTCATCATAGTGATGCATTAGCAGATCTCGCTGATGGATTGATGGTTAAAGGATCTTTTGAGTTTAAACATAAAGTAATGTCCGACCCAAGGATTGGTACAGCAGGAACAGTTGTTCTAATTTTCTATATTATTGGAATGATAATTCTAGTTACATCTATAGACGACAAATCGAAATTGATCTCTGTTATAATCATAGGTGAAGTTCTATCTAGATACAGTATGGTTTTACAGTGTTATCTAGGAAAATCTGCATGGAAAGGAATGAATTCATTATTTATAAAAGAAATGAAAAATAAAAAAAAATTTTTAATTTCAAATTTAATTTTATTGGTAAGCTTAATTACTTTTGGATTTAATTTTTATTATATGATAGCATGTCTGATAACGATGTTATCATCTAGTATAATCTTATTATTAATAGCAAATAGATCATTTGGCGGTATATCAGGAGATACGATAGGTGCAACTAATGAGATTTCAAGATTTTTAATTTATCTAATACACATAAATTTTTAAGGAATTGCCAGATAAAGTTTTACACAATTTCAATAAAAAAATTATTGCAGTTGTTATGGCTGGTGGAGAAGGAACAAGAATGAAGAGAGATTACAAAACAGAAAAACCATTGATAAAAATTAAAGGAAAAAGGTTAATAGAATATGTTATTGAAGCACTGATTAAATCAACTTGTTTCTATAAAATTGTAGCCTGTGTAAGTAAAAATACTAGGAAAACAATGAAATTTTTACAAGATTACACCTATAACTGCCATCTTCCTGTAGAAATCATTGAAGGTAATGGTAAAGGATATTCTAGTGACGTATCCTTTATTATTGAAAATTTTTGTGAATACATAATATTTATGGTATCCGCAGATCTACCTTTACTTTCAGAAATAGATATAATAAAGATCTTGAACAGATGTGATTTCAATGCTACCTGTTATTCCATTATATTTGATAAAAAAATTGTTGATGCAATATGCATAAAACCTAGTCTAGTATTTGAATATAGAAAAAGGGATTATTGTTATTCAGCTATAACTATATTCAATCTCAAAGAAAGGATTAAAGATCAAACTTTAATTAATGAAAGACACATGATCATGAATCGTATTGGAATAGCAGTAAATGTAAATGAAAAAAAAGATTTACTTGTTGCCAGAAATTTAATTAAAAGTTAACTTTTAACTATGAATAGCATATTTACAATAACGATAAACTTAATCCAAAGAATTTAATAAATTCCCATTAATTTTAGCTTTACCACCTGATCTCTCTGCTAATAATTCATTACATGACTTGCAATAGATATTAGAAGTAGTGTGGGAATAAATTATACTTTTTTCTTGACATTTTGAACATTCAATATTTAGAAATGCACTATTTGGTTTTGGTATTAATATATTTTCTTTCATAATCTAGACACTACCTATTTATGCACCAATTTCTAATTTTCGCATACGCATGCCTTCTCTCATTGATTTGCGTTGACAGGTTTTACAAGTATATCTTAAAGTAATCTTTTTAGTTGTTTTGGCGGTTCGTTTTAATTCAGGAAATTTCTGGCCTCCGTAGCCTTTTTTATCTTCTGCGTGCCTTCGTGACCCCAAAGCTGTTTTCCTATCTTTTCCTTTTTTATAGATAGAGACAGCTTGTGCTGTATGGCTTTTGCATTTTGGACAGAATTTGCGCATTTCCTTCTGCATCTTCATATTAAACATTTAGAGAATTAGGGTTATTTAAGGAAAACTACTACATTAATTAAAGATCATAGATATATTTAATGGTTATTTCTAATAATATTCTAAGCAATCGTGCACAATTTTATTATTAGGTTGAATAATTAGCTAAAAACCTGATTTATGTATTAATATAATTTTAAACGCTTATAAGCAACCGTTTTATTATTCACTACAGGAAAATGGACATATTTGGTAATTTAATACAACAGCTCAGTATTGGAAGTGTACCTATTAATATGGATACTTTCGGCGTATGGATACCATTGACATTTGGTTTAGCAGTAGGTTTAGCATACGTAATAGCATCTGGTTTAAGACGTCCAACATAAATAAGTAAAATTTTTTCCGATACTTTTTTTCTTTTTATCTCCTAGAAAAAGGATATTTTGTGATTATGGGTAAAGTCAGTTTTTCTTTATTAAGAGAATAGATTCGTCATGTTTGTCAAATTCTTTCAAAAATGATTTTAAAGTCAATATCGGAACAACTGGGACTCCATTAATAAATTTAAATATTGCA
>DASQLB010000258.1:0-4605 GCA_035630235.1 Nitrososphaeraceae archaeon
GTTGGGATAAGAACTAGGGAAACTAACCAAATCATAGAAAGAAAACATTCTACATTAAAAATGAGGTATAAAGTAATGAGAGGATTAAAGAATGATGAATCATCAAAAGAACTTTTAGACGGTTACATAACAGACTATAATTTTTGCAGGAAACATCAATCTATCAAAAAGACTCCATCACAAGAAGCAGGAATAAATGTAAACGGTTGGAAACAATTAATTGAAAATGCTCACGCTCACAAAATTAACAAAGAAATACAAACTAAAAAAGAAATAGAACCAATACAGGTGAAATCAAAATGACATCAAGGAGAGCTTTAGTATCATTGCCTGAAGGAGTTTGGAAAATTATTGACAAGGAATTAAAAGGTAAAATTGGAGATGGAGATTCAGAAGTAATCAGAAATATTGTAATTGCTTACTTGACAGAAAGAGGTTATTTATTAAAACCACAAACTCAACAACCTGACGATATTGTAACTGAACTAGATATTCATGATAGCATGATTGAATCCTTAGTTGATATGTTAGAAGAAAAAGGTTTGATAAATACAGACGAATGGGATAGAAAAACACAAAAGAAATTGAATCAAAATACTAGAGATTAATCTGGATTTCTCGAAACAATACGTCTATAGATTAATCTATCATTTCCTTCCTTTTTAACCAAAAAAACATCTCCTTTTTGTACATTCATTTCTTTTCTTAATGGTTTTGGGATAATCATTACCATAGCATCATGTTTTTTACTAGTTACCCAAGGTCGAACTACATCTTTAGAACGTGACATATATCTATATATAAAAATCTTCTATTTAGCTTTTTATTTCGCAGTTTTATTGGTGGAAACAAGTACTTTATAAAGCAATATAACGATATTTAGCATATACAATGAGAAAGAACCAAGATAACTCATTATTGGTCTTTAGCGGAATCCTTTAGGTGTAGGTCTAGTTTATATTTTCTGGCGTTTATATGAACTTAGTAAAGAACAATGAACTTAATCAAAAGGTCAGAACATTAGAAGGAAATATTATTTCTTTTTCATATTATATTCATTATATATCAAATAAAATCTCATATCTTGAAAACGAGAAAACAAATCTTCATTCCAAATATCAAAACCTATTAGAAGAAATACATCAAGTAAAACAACAAATTCCAAATGAGGAGACAAGACAATTACTAAACCAACTAATTGAAGCAGTCAGAAAAATAAGATTTGAGAGAACAAGAATTTAGGATTTTATAATTAATTTTTAATAACTTTAATTATTCAATGGTTCATGTACCTTTATTTAACAGAACCCCTTATACTTAATATCTAAATATTTTATCTAAATTAATTGTTACTTAGTTAAAATCATTATTTCAATCATACCATTTATCTAATTCTATTGGTATCACTACAATCTTGATCCCGTTAATATTTTAGTTGTATTTTTAGGTTGTAGAGAAAATCTAAGTGTCATTTCTGATCCTTCATTTCTCTGGTCATTTTCTCGTTCTTTTGTTAATTTAAAAAGACTGTTACTATCTAAAATAAAATGAATCATCACATTTGAAGAATTGGAATATCTATCTACTGAAACAGATGCTGAGCTTATTTCCTCATGGTCAATATTATTGATTGTAGACCAATACTCTTTTGCTTTAAATAACTCATCAAAAGTATCTGGAATTTTTATTTCCATATGAATATAAATGAAACCTTCTTCAATTCTTGTCATGTTGTATTTAAATGGAATTTCAAATGAAATTTTTTTAGACTGTTGATCATAATCATAATTCACTATTTTATCATTGAAGGACAAGATGGTTATTTTCTTAAGAGGATTACCTATTACCAAGTCCAGTATATTACCTAAACTCAGATAGGAATCAAATTTAAGGTATACATTCTTATTTAAATCAGTGGGGTCAGACAAAGCAACATTTACTTTTAACCTGTACATTCCACTATCCAGTTTAGGTCTATCAACAAGTATTATTCCATTTTCATCTGCCCTCATTACCTGTTTCTGCTGGTTGTGCTTCTGCTCATCGAAACCTTTATTGATTCCAGAATGATTATACTTATTTACACTCTTGGTTTCATTCGAATCAAATTCGAGGATTAAACTTCCGTTTTTCGAAATGAACGATCCAGTTAGAAAAACATTTTCCGTAACTTTCCCATTATTCAATTCACTTTTTAAGATAGTAATGTTATAAAGATTAGGTACATATGTTATATTTTTATCAAAATCTATTAAATTGAATACCAAAGATCTTTTTTCATGTATATATGATTTGGTCATAGATGGTTTAAATTCGACATGTAAACTTAGTGGAGTATCTTCTAAATTGAGTGGAGGTAAATAATCGATACCAAAATTATTTCGTATACCATTACCATATACATTTGATAAAGTTAAAAAATAAAGAGATAGTAATACTGTCAATGATAATAATATTACTAAACTTTCCCTCATAGTTTCTCACTCTAAAGATAAGAAAATTTTACATCAATTCATAAAAAAAGAAGTGAAATTTTTTTTCTGTCTATCTAAACAGAAAATTACAGATAGTTTCGTTGAAATTCAGTAGACATTCTTTCTTTAACTGCTCATTAAATTTCCCTTGATCGTCTCCAAAATCTTTAGGATTATCATTAAATGGAGGAATTTCATCCTGTTGATCTAATGGTATTTGAATAATTCGAAGAGTAACTGGAACATTTATCATTTTGCTATCTCTCAATATTTCTAGATTTACAATATCTCCTTCTTTTTTATTTTTCAAATAATCAGTTATATCAGTAACTGAGTTTACAGTTTGATTGTCTATTCCAACTATTACATCTCCGCCTAGTCTATATTGAGTATTATTTATTATTTCAACGACATACCCACCTCGAATTCCTGCTTTATCGGCGGGACCATTGGCATTTACATCAATTACGAGAAACCCATGAGCCTCTGTTAGATTCATCATATTAGCAATATCAGGCTTTACGTCGATTCCAGTAATACCAAGAGAAGGATGTTGCGATGAACTTATCAGAGTTTGAGAATCTGGTCGTGCTTGCAATGTAGTATTTTTTTCTTCCACAATTCCGTCTCTAATAACTGTTAATGAAATTGCATCTCCAACTGATTTTTCCCTTTCCAGGTAAGAAAGTATGTCATCTATTTTTCTAACAGGGTCTCCATCAATTGCTAAAATAATGTCTCCACCGAGCTCAACTTCTCTTCCATCTATAGTATCAATTTTATCTCCACCTCGTATTCCTGCTTTATCTGCTGGACCATTGGAATTTACATCAATAACTAGAAAACCACGAGCTTCTGTTAGATTCATCTTATTAGCAATATCAGGTGTGACATCAACTCCTGTTATTCCGAGCCAAGGGTGAGGATAAGAACCATTTTTCATTAATTCTGGTATTACCTTTGTTAATGTGTTAGATGGAATTGCAAATCCTACGCCTGCATAAACTCCGGTATTGGAGAAAATTGCAGAATTAATTCCAATTACTTCGCCATTAAGATTTAGTAAAGGCCCTCCAGAATTACCTGGGTTTATAGCTGCATCAGTTTGAATAATATCAGGTATCGAAAAAGTTGCTACTGTAGTATCGCTTCCGAAAAGATTTTCTGGTGTTGATGGAAGCAATCTTCCTAGACCGCTAACGATACCCTCTGTAAGTGAACCAGACAAACCAAAAGGATTACCAACTGCAGCCACAGTTTCTCCAACAATAAGGTTAGATGAATTACCAAGTGTTAATGGGAATAATTTTTCCTTTGGAACATCATCGATCAAAAGAATGGCAAGATCACTATGCGGGTCTGAACCTATTACTTTACCTGTATAAATGGTTCCGTCAGAAAATGTAATGTGAAGATCTTTACCCCCTGATGTTACATGATTGTTGGTAATAACATGCCCATTTGTATCATAAACAAATCCAGATCCCAATCTACTACCTAACAGCTCGGTGGATTCATCTTCACTAGAAATTTGTACTACTGATTTTTCCACATTTTTAAATAACTCTGAAAGAGTGTGGGTTTTATTGGTAATATCATCGGCTGCAAAAGAATCTTGAATGCTATAATTAATTGTAAATAGACTCGTCAAAGAGATTGCTATAATTAATAGTATCATTTTATTGTAGAACGTCGCTATACTCTTTTTGAAAATTAACTTATTATAATCCAATATTAAATTATAATTTTTAGTTATGTATATGTCTTGATGATCAGATTATAGAATTATCTCTATAGATTTGCTTTTTTCACACTATTTTTAAAATAATCTATATGTTATAGCTAATTTATATTATTTTCTGAATTATCTATATAACCAAATATAATTTATTTAGCCTAAATTATCATTTTTTAATTAAATTAAAAAAATTTAAGGAGTGATATCTTTAGCAATGGCATCTAGAGAGTAGGTTATCGAAAAAGGAGTTGCATCTGTTTTATGAAAAACAAGGGCACTTCCAACAAAATCAAATGTACCAGAACTAATTTGAGAATTATTGATCGTAAGTGGTAATTCTACAATATTTCTCAACTGAGAAATTGCAATTCTTTTGTCTCCTATCACAGCATT
>DASQLB010000259.1:0-3871 GCA_035630235.1 Nitrososphaeraceae archaeon
CTTTATCTTCTGATTTAATCATTCATTATAGGAATCTCAATTTATTTTCTGTAAATCTTAACTTTGTGCTGAGAAAAAAGTAAAAAATTTTAAATAAAAAAGTCAAATTAGTTTACAAATGGATCTTAATAAAGAATCTGAATGTCTATGTGAATAAAATGAAATGTTCCTTTTGCAAAGACAATTTGCTATATATCGATAAAGTAAAATGCAATACAGGTCAACAAATGATACTCTACAAATGCAATTATTGTAATATCGAATATAAAAAATTTACATTATGTAGAAATGAGATAATAATATGAAAAAAGATATTATAAAAATCTTGGTAACCAATTTACCAAAAAATAAAAGATAAAAGTATTAATCTACAATGACTAGAAAAGTAGGTAGGTATATATCATTTAGAGGCTACAATAGATACATCCATCCTTGAGCATTGAAGCAACTGTTATATTGTTACTTATAGACTGATTGTAATAAATTAAAGTAAAATCAGGTAAAAATACAAAATGTTGATTTAGTAAGGAAGAAAAAATAGCAAAATAACAAAAATATCACAACTAATGTTATCAGATTACAAGAGTTTTTGTCTTCAGAGCATTATTATTTAGAATTTATTATACAATTTAATCTTTTAACCACTTAGAAGAATTTTTTCATTTGTTGTTGTTTATTCTTCTGAAATATAACTGATTAACTGTTTACCTTTGGTCAACATTAATTGCAGGTCTTTATCTTTTCTGCTCCTAAATTTCCTACACTATCAATCCTTTTAATCAATTCTCGTTTTCGATCATATGCTTTATTTCTTGAATGCAAAACCTCTAAAACTACTTTTTGAGAATCATGTATATTTTCAGGCTAGTCAATTATCCCAACAAATTCATTCTCATGCTTGACGTGAACTTTGCTGACTATGGTTCCACATCTATAGCATTGCATCCAAAGGTCTGCATCATGCGGAATATGTTCATTATTTCCAGTGTTGTTTCCCATCATTCCATCACCTTGTGCAAATGCTTTGTTTATATTGTTGCCAATATTGCTTATCCCTCAAAGACCTATTACTAGAAGAGTCTTTTCTAGCCCTACAACTAATGAAGAGGGACTAGTTGGTTGGAACGTAGGTGGAAGTTCCGAAGTTGCCGTTTCATCATTGACAACAATGGCACAATGCTTCGACAATCCACCGTTCCACATTCCATAATTCATTTATATTTTATTACTAGTAACAGAAGAAAATTATTTTAATTATATTCATTAAAATAAATATTAATTTCAGAACATAGAATGAGAATTTGTAAAACTGATAAATATTGTTTCATATTTATTATCATTACAATATACTCTTTCAAGTCTCGTCATAGGCAAATTGTCATAGTCTGCACCATCATGCTGTACCATCAAAAATTCAAGCTATGACAATTAATTAGTTATATCATTAGTAATTGAATATTTCGAATGATACTGATATTAAGGAACAAATTAAATATCAAGTTGGATTATAACAATAAGCTAATAAATTAAATCTTAATTAATTATCTTAATTTCTCTGTATCTTCTCTTCTTTTTTCGATATCCTTCGGAGTATCTATATGAAAATGTGATTTTACATGTTCAGAGCAATAATGAAGGAAACATCTAGGACATTGATTTATTGGTGAGTTACGACAAAGTAATACGCCACAAACTATTCCCTTCATAGAGTTATTTCTCCATTCATTATAATCAATAAGGTTATTCAATGTACTAATAAATTATTGAAAAGATATTTAAATTATAGACATAGTAGTAATAGTTATAGCCAATACCCAACAGACTACAAGAAATATGAGTTTAGAATAGGGACATTTGAAGGATTCTTTGTAAGTTCAGTAGAATTCTGTAAGCATAATAAATTTGATGATAGAAAAGATCACAAAGTAAGAGATAATACAACAGGAACCGAAGGTCCACAAGGTCCAACAGGAGCACCAGGTCCACAAGGCTTACCAGGTTCAGCAGAAGCGACAGGCTCACAAGGCGTACTAGGTTCACGTGGACTTTAGGGGAAACCAGGAATAAGAAACATCAACGGATCTAATTTTTATTCAATAATTGGAAATCTCGGTAGCACCTCCATGGAAAACCGCATCGGTAACTCTACAGCAGTATCCCTACATGGAGATGTTGCAGTAAGTGGTGAGTATAACGTAATATTTACTGTTGAGTTTAGAGAGCCCCTTTCATACCTCATTTTGGTAGTCTGGGATCTGATCCACCTACAATGTGGAATACTCAAATGGTCTCAATATTCTCTATTACTGTTGTTACAGCTGTAAATTGTTTTGACAATTCGCCATAGAAAGAGATAGAACTAAACTTCCATCATTTTTTTATTCTTTTATTAAAATAATAGACACTTATTATGATCATTAGATACATATTAATTTCAGAACATAGAATGATAATTTAAGAAAATATTAAATAGAATTATAAACAATAATTTATTGCTCATTAAACCCAAATTTGAGACAACTGATCAAGCGTAAACCAAATATGTGTTGTCATAGTCTGGACTTACTCTTGTATATCCACACACCATACGATCTTCAATAATGTTCAGGCTATGACAATAAATTGAATCAATTAAATAAATTTCTGAAATTATTAAATATTATAATATCGATCAATATATCTTTTATATGCCCAGAATAAGTTCGAGTTCATCCCATAGCCTTCTCGCTTATTACTCCTAAAATAAACGAAGATGGTTATATGAATTAATATTTCTACGAAATCTTAGTAATTTATTATACATCTGCTATCTACCTATTTATCTACTATAAGCCAAAGGTAAAAATGAATGAAAATAGTCTTAAAAAAGAAATTTAAATTAAAAAAATCAAAATCATAAGTATAATAAAATTATTAGAGAAATTCCATTGTTATAGAAAATATATATAATTTTAAAAATTAAACTCACCAATTTATAATTAATGTCTTATACTTTAATAGACTTTAAGTTAGTAGGGTGGAGAAATTATGGTTACGGAGCAGTTATTATTGAAATTCCCTACTAACTTAACGAAGGTGGGTGGATTTGAAGCCAATGCCAATTTGGTTGTCTTTTGTTTATGAACTACAATTCTTTTGCATACCATGATATAGGAACATAAGATATATAATCGAATGCAAAGATGCAAAAAAATACTAAAATATGAGATTTATACCTATTATAAGTAAACCAAGCTATTATTAAGACAATTGTTACGCCAAAAATAGTAAATCTCCCATTATATAAAAATTTCAAATTCTGATTGCCTATCAAGGAATTATTAGGATACCTAACACAAATAACTTGTAAAATAGGAATAAAATTAGTTGTGAGAGATAATTTTGTTATTATATCTTGACTATCTATTGCATTCAAACAAAATTCTAAATTATCAATTTCCTCTATAATTCTAATAGTTTCTATACGATATATCACTTTTTTCTTTTCCTTCTTTATTTTGAATTTTAATTAAAATTATCCTCTTAAGTTTATCTAAATCGTTATTATGAGTACTCTGTTCTAAAACCCATTTTAATGCATTAACACGTGAAAGATAAAGTCGATTCACTATTTTATTGTTGTAGGGTTTTATTGATATTTTACTCTTCTTTAGTATTTCTATAATGATTTGTGTAAAATCTAGTTTGGAATCCAAAATTATTTGAGTTCCCTTTTTTTCTTTTAACAAGAATATGCTAATTACATCAATCTAACTTTCTTTTAATATAAATAAAGAATTCATTTAGATTTGATTTCTATCTTGATGATTATAGCAAATAATAAAATATTCTATTGTTATTTTTGTACTTTTTTAACTTGGTTAATTTTAGC
>DASQLB010000260.1:0-3809 GCA_035630235.1 Nitrososphaeraceae archaeon
AAACTTATTGAAATTAATTTAGCAAATTATATATTTTATTAAAACTTAATTCTGATAAAAGGAAAGCAAAAGTTTCGGCATAAAAAGAATACTAGGATCGTGAAAGATTTTAAGAACTTGATAGTTAAGTCACATTTAACAAAATAAATCCACAGAGAGTGAAATCATATGATAAAAAAAGATAAGTTTCTAGAAATAATTATACGCATGATTATACTATGTTTAAATCTGTAGGATACATGAAATGTTATTTGAAAAGATTGAGTGAAAATTATGATACTAGTCTATACTTTAAATACTCTTGTAAATTTTAATAGCTAATCACAAATAACTAACTGGGTATTTTCAATATAAATATATCATGGTAATCCAGACAATTCAAGGAGAAAGTTTCAATATCAAATAATATAAGCCGTAAGCTAAATTGTATATTTTGTTTATGTTACCAATTATATCTATTTTTTCTTGTTATTATAAATCTGAATCTATTATAGTATTAGTCTCTTATACTTAAAAAGATCAGCTAAATTTATTGACTTGTATATCAATTACTTGATTTTGTATGATGAAATTAAAATCATAAAAACGATATTAATTTTAAAAGATAATGCTACCCAATATAAAGATTCTCAACTAGTCAAAATTTTTTGAATCTTTAATAGAATTAAATTTACTAAGTTTATTTTTTTGTATAGGAGGAAATATAAACCTATTTTGTAAAATTAGGTAAAGTATCTCCATTAGCTTTTCGGACATTAATTTTATTGCTGATCTTAAATTACAATATGTTGATAAGTCTTTTGTTACTGTTTGTAATTCGTACTGATTATTAATGTCAATATCTTTAGTCATTAATAATATGTCAACTAAAGATTTTATCGTTAACACATCCAATTCTGTAATTCCGTATGACAATAGATTTTTCATATATGGCCCAATTAATATTTGAGAACATACTATATCTCTCTGTTTTTGGATTATGTTTTTATGATAATTTATTTGATTCAATAAATTTTTGTTTTCTATTCCTAACGAAAGTTTAGACTCATAGTTATCCAAATCATCGAACCATTGATTTTTCACTTGCTCAAAATCTAATGTATGTTCCATAGATAATTCAGTTAAAGCTCTCTTTAATTTTTTAAGGTCTCTGATACTAAATCCTATATTTTCTAGTTCTTCTACATTCTTTAATTTGATAAAATTTTGGTTTAATCTATCTTCATAATCGAGTTCTGTTTTCTTTAAAATTTTTATCTTAGTTTCCAAGTCATTTTTTCTTAACTGGGTATACTTTAATCCATCCTCTAAGTCCTTTATATTAAAATTTTTCGACTACTTCAAATGGATTATAATCGCAGAGCTTTTTGATACCTCCTACACATTTAACAAATTTTGCTAGGTCTCGCATAGATATACCATGAAATTCCAGCTCTTTTTTGACATGTATAAAATCTTGAAGAGTCTCTTCAGTCACGTTTGAAATTTTGCGAGAGTTATTTAACTTATTTTCTATCGCTAGTTTTTGTTTATTTAAACTTTGTATATCTTCTTCCAACTCTTTCTTTTTCTTGTGCAATTGTTGAATTTCCTCTCGTTGTTTATGAAAATAAGTTGGTATTTCAGAAATAGGCACCTGAATTGACATATTGGCACTTTCTATTAGTATTTCTCTCATCATATTTTGGTCGAACCCTAATTTTTGGGCAAATTCAAAAGTACTAGTTAAGAACCTTTCGATCTCATTTTCTGTAATCTTTAATTTCGTAATAATGTTATGGGTTCTGAATCCAACAGCACAGTTGTCAACTGTAAGATCTGCTCTTCTCAATTCTTTACCTAACTCTCTCATTGAATCAATATCATATCTAGTCATGCTATTTCTCAATGTTGATATTATATTCGAAATTGTACCTTGGCTTTTACCAAATTCTAAAGCTATTTCATCTCTACTTTTTCCTTTTAGCCAGGAGCGTATTATAGTTAATTCTAGATATCTTGGATAATATTCCATACTTTATTTTATGCTTCTGGACTATAAAAAAAGAAAATCGTCAGATAATATGTCAGAGCTGTCAATTATTACGTCATTTTCGTCAATGAGTTCGTCAAGTATTTTATGCTTAAATAATGTCTAGTATAGCTAATCTAATAATTTATTTCTTTGATATGAATAGAATGTTTGGTTTGAACAACGTGAAACCGTCTATATCCTACAAAATGTTGTATGAATATTATCCATATTTAACCATGAAAAATCAACAGTCTTTTATTCTACCTTCTCTTGTCATAATGCACCTTACATCTTCTTGAGCATGTCGTCCTTGTGGGTGTTAGAGAATAACCTTTAACACCCATTTTCAAAAATTAAACATCTAGGATTCAGTAGAAAGTTAAGTTATACTTCGCTAACCTGGCAACTTATGAGGATTTTCGGTTCTGTTTTTTCTTTGGGTATTTAGAATGAGTATTGATTTTTTGGTGGTATTTTTGGGTTGTGTAACTGAATGAATATTATCTATGTTAAAATACAGATATAGTTATACACTTTTTCATATTAGGCTAAAAAGAAATAATGTTTAGATGTCTATCGAACTCTAGTTTTTCTAGAACCTTTTATCTAAAATATTTATTAGATTTTTGTGAGTCTTTTAATTAACTTGTATTTTCTGTTATTTGTCCTCTGAGTTCACCCTTTGGATGATCTTCAGTATGAACAACTACATATGTTTCGCCACTTTGCAACGCTGATATGAGATCTGAAATTGTTTTACCTTTCATAGGACCAATCAAAGATGACTCATTAATATTTCCACTAGCAGAAAATGAGCTAGATTTTTGTGATGTTGAAGAAATATCTGAAAACTTTGGCAGATCACCTATTTTTGGCAAATCACCTATTTTTGGCAAATCACCTAGTAGATTGCCACTACTATTTTTAGGCTTAAACACGATCGCTATGGCGTCACCATTTGTTCCAGCTTTACCTTTATGAATCTCAACAGAAGTAATTTTCCCTGCATTTAAAACATTTATTTGATACGATATGGAATTATCAGAAACTTCAAAATTTGCCATTCCGGTTCCACCTGTTGAAACAGGTGGTACTACTTCTTTTCCTGAGAGTGTTGCTGTTAAGCTAGAATTGCCTTGAGCATAGGCGAGTTCATACAAATTTATTCCGGCGATCGTAAGGATGGATCCAAATATGATAATAATTCCTATTGAAAAAATTCTGTTCATGTTCTTATGGTATACACAATATTATTTAATCATATTTATATCAATTCAAAAAATTATGAAATATAAGTAGGATTCATTTATATATTAAATAATTTATTGACCTCACATCAAACTTATTTATTAACAGGAAATCACAAAAATAATAGATCATTGAATTAAACTTAAAGTTTTCCTGCTTCTTTCAGACGTGAGATCATTCGTGCCTCTCCTTCTTTAAATCGTTTCTTATCATCTTCTGTTTCTAATAATAGCTGAGGAACTTCCATAGATTTCCCATATTTATCTATAGAAACGCTAGTAACATATGCTCTTCCTGCATGAACTCTTAAATTATAATCAAGATCTTCTGCAAAAATATTGACTTCAATCTCCATAGAAGAACGTTTAACGTAATTTAATCTCGCTTCTAGGATTAAAGAATTGCCAATAAATATTGGTCTAATAAAAGTCATCCTATCAATACTTGCAGTAACGACATTCGATTGATTAGCATGTCTTTTTGCGACTATACCAGCTATAAGATCTACATGCTTTAATATAACACCTCCAAAAACATTTCCTTTCGG
>DASQLB010000261.1:0-3847 GCA_035630235.1 Nitrososphaeraceae archaeon
TATTCATTCATTATTAACATAGATAAATAGATATAGGTAATGATTACTAGGATGGGATTCATTCTTTCTTTCTGATTTTGTCTGGCGAGCATTATTAAATTATTTGTTTTAATAGTTAAACCATAATCCACTATTCTTAACCTGCAAGTAACGAAAGAGGGCTACGGCTTTGGTGAGAATCCTGGTTTTTTGAGTATTTTTTAATTATCATTATATATTTAATAATTTGATACAGTTTTCATTAATTATGAACGAATTGTCATAGCCCTCTAAGGTTGAACATAACAACAGAGGAGTTTATGACAGTGTGGAATTGTGTTATACTTGTCTGCAGTATATTCGTAGTGTCAATATAGTATATAATACTTTAAAATAATTAAATTGCCATAGCCCACTAAAAACAGACAGGGTAAGGAGCGAACAGAAAGATATCCTATAAGTAGTAAGGTTATGACAAGGAAATAAATCTCTTTTGTCTATACACTTTTTTATAGTGTAATATCATACAGAATTTAGAATATTTAAAAATTGAATAACATTGGTAATTAACATAATAATAACAATTGCCATAGTCTGAACTGGCAGAAGATCCCACTGATAATTCAGACTATGACATATTATGACTTATGACTTAATGCTTTGCCAAATGGTTTCAAATTTGGATTATAATATAATTAGTGCTAACTGTATTTATTAATTCTTGAAATTCTCATTCTATGTTCTGAAATTAATCTATATTTTAATGATTATAATTATAATAATTTTCTTTTGTTATCAGGACAAAAATAAATGTGAGTTATGCAATGTGGAATGGTGGATTGTCAAAGCACTGTACTAATCCCCGAAATGAAGTAGTAGTTGCTTAATTTCCTCATATGGTCCAGCCGTTTCTTCCATTGGCAGGGCTAGAAAAAGTTATGTCCACGTCACCTGCTGTTGTATATCCTTTCCCAGTCGCGGAATCACCTTCATCACAGACAGCATTTGACCCGAAGGGAGACGTTCCATCAAGTGGACCTGATGCAAGATAGAAGCGGGTATCGTTTAATACACCTGGACCTACAGGACTTGGTTTACCTTCTGTTCCATGAGGACTCATCAGCCCTTGTATGCCTTGAATTCCTTGTAAACCATGAGGACCTGCAGGATCTGCTGGGCCGGGTAAACCTTTTGTTATTGTTCTATTATTGTCTTTTCTATCATTATATATCAAATTTATTAAATTTACAGAATTCTACTGAACTTACAAAAAATCCTTCAAATGGACCTGTTCTTCAATCATATTTTTTATCGTCTATTGAATACTGGCTATAAAAACTATCTTCATAATTATCAATCCTTGAGCCATTGCTGAATTTAAAAACTAGTCTGCTGTTGTTGTTTCAGGAAAGTCACTAATACTAACATTACCAGTGAACTTATTAAAATCCAAAGGGTAATACTTCTGACTTGTGCATATTATTATAACAAAGAAAAAATATATTTGAAGTCTGAAAAATAGTAGAGTAATATGTTCTACATAACATATTAGTGAATAATACTTAAATTTTTCATGGGCTGATCATATTATTATAAATAATGCTAAAAAATGTTTTATAATTGTTTCAGCTCAGAAGTTATATCGCTAAAATAAATTAAGAAATAATAATAAATTTTTAATCCAATATGTTATTGATAGATTCATACTTTTTGTAATTATCTTTATTTCTTACTATTTCAATAACATGGATCTTATCTACTTTAGCAAATTCACAGGCAGTATCTAAATACTTGATATTATTATTTAATGTTAATTGTTTCTCATTCAATAAATATTGATATTCTTTGATAGTTTTTTTGAGCATCCTTGTTACAGGAAAAAGTGACGAAATCACTATCCAAAGATATCTTGTAATTGTTACCATCTATTAGTTGACCTATCGTTTTCTGTTTGAACATCTTTATCAGAACTTCTATAACTTCACTATCTGAAACATTCCTGGCTATACCTACAAATCGTTAATGAACTGTAAATCATGTCTTACATTTCCACTTATTCGTATAACCCTCATACATACCCTTTCCTGAATTCCTTTTGCATCTCCTTGAAGATATTTTATTACTGGCAATCATAATATTATCCTCAATGAAAGAAAGCTAGTGTAACAATAACAAGCACTATAATGTTACTGTAACATCAACTTCTTGTAAAATATTTTTAATTTTATTCCAAAGATGTATGAAATATGTATCATAGTGCTAACTAGACTCAATTTTGCCTCTAAACAACACTATGGCAAAAGGTTTCAATTGTATTATATTTACTCTTACATTATGATATTAGTACCAAAAGCGATTGATGATTATTATTTATAAAATGTAATAGATCTATTGTTTTAATCACAATTGATATATTCAAACATTATAACGTCAGAATTTGATTAACAATTTTGCTTTATGAAATGAAAGTTGAACAAAAATGACAAGAAGGTTAGAAAGAAAATTGGTATAACTAATATAAGAAAAGAAATATACAATCTTCTATGATAAAGAAAAAATGTACAGATTGTATGATCTCTGATATATTCTCCCAAGTGCATATATTGTTTGCCCTAGTTGCGGTAAAAGATTTATCTTAATAACTTGTTAATATGAAATTTCCTAATTTTTTCAAGATTGGTTCCTTTGGAAGAATGACGAGAGGATTTCAAAAAGTAAAAATGTATAATAAAGTAGTATGTCCCATATGCGTTAAATATACAAAGAATCATGTAATAAATCACTTCAATTCAAAATATTTATGCTTAAAGTGTTATAAGTCGCTAAAAAGTCGTAAGGAATTAAATGAATTAGTTGGCGGCGGACTAGCTGAATTGATTCTTACAAAAGATGATACTTGATAATTTCATACTCCAAGTATCGATAGCAAAACTGGGCTCATAAATTAATAATCCGTTACCAATTTAGTTTTTAATTATTCTTAATGATAAAAATTCACGAAATGAAGACGAAGAGATGATTTGATAATGTAATAACCTTCTCCTTATTAATTTACGAATTTATAATGATGAATGGCAAAAAAAGATTATCGAGCAAGACGCATGCTAATTAAAAAACAAACGCAAAGTTATAAATGAACCTTGATAAATAATTGAATAAAAAATAACATTCGAAATATTGTATTAAGACATGACTGATAGAAATGGAATGTTAATAATCTTCGTAACCAATACTAATCTTCTAATTAATTATGTTGATGATTTAGAATTTTATCGATAATTTGTGTTTCCTAAATATTTTTGTTTGAATTGAGTCGAATTTTTTTTTTTATGACGTTGATTTCTAATTTCATTACTAATATTTAGACGTATATAGAGAGATTAAGGTGGTGACTATAAAAATAATCGATATATCTTAATTATGACTTAATCTAAAGATAGACCTCATATTCTATGATACTGTAGATGATTATTTTAATACTTTTGTTTATATTTTAACCTTAAATTTTTATAAAATTAAATGGTTGTATTAATTTAACGAAACAGTATTAGCTGCATGCCCTATTCTAGCATATGTTGTTACGATTTGTTAGAAACAGAACATCCACAATTATAGTTATGTACTCTGTATCTATATTTTCATAGTCTCAGCCTTGGAAATACATCTAAAGCACTAACAATTTTTAGAGATGAGAAAAGAAGATATGTGTCTGTATGGAACTGTATTCAAATTGATTCTTGCCAGTTTTACTGAAGGAAAAGAATTTTTACATTTATCATTGATGAGAGTATGGTTCAGGCAGGTTACAAACATGCTTGGATATGGATTGCAATTGAATCAGTTCACAAATCGATAATTGGTATCCACA
>DASQLB010000262.1:0-2436 GCA_035630235.1 Nitrososphaeraceae archaeon
TAAGTTAACAGAGCCCTTTTGGAAGTATTTATCATACTAGAAGAAATATTCAACATAGTTAATGAATTTTCTTTGAACAATAACAATACGATTATAATTTAAGTTCAAAATAGTGATGGACATTTAACAGTTAAGCATTCATGACATCAGATAGGTACACCTAATGGTGAGAGTGTATAATAAATTCTAGAATGTATTGTAGGCTCTTTCATCACTTTTCTCCTAATTAATTCTAATGAATCTACTTTTTTAATATGCTTGAGTACATTCTTCGATACTATTTCTTTTATTAAATCTTCCAAGAGAACGTTTGATTGCTATTCTAATGGAAATCACCATTACAAAAATAATAAAATTATTTATAAAATTGTCTGATATCGTTGATGATGATTTATCTATCACTAGAGATGTAAATATACCCATTCTTAATATTGTATTCGCTGCTTCAAATTCTAATGCTAAAATCAGTCCTGTTATAAAATTTCTTTGAATAATATTTGAATTTGAAATTGTTTTTGTTTTCGCTGATGATAGTATAGATTTAAAATTGTATATTGATAGATAATATATTGTTTGAATAACTGATAGAGCAATTACTAATACAGCAATAATATCAATTAATGAAGTAATTGTAAAAATAATATCTTCTATATTGATGTAGGATAAAAATAATGACAAAACTAAAAAAATGTACAAGAACTAATAAATGTAATTACAGTCATTATTAATTCCAATAAAGTTTGGTAATAACTTTCATATTTGAAATCATGTATTTTGTTTAGTAGTAGTATTTTCCACCTGTTGATTTTCTTCTATAACTGTTGAATGTCTTTCTATTTCCTTTGAAAGTGACCAACTCAATACGATTCTTATCCCTACAATCACTGCTAATATTGTAAGTTCTCTAACTGATGGTATCAGAATTGTTTTTAGAATATCACTTCCTATTTCAAAGTCTAATGCTAGCAGCATACTTCTAGTCAAACTGAGTCTAATTGTTTCTTTATACTGGGCTTGTTCTTTTATTGGCTTTCGTAATATTTTAAGAAATGAAATTAAAGCAATAATAACTGATATTCCAATTATTAATCCTGCTGCTATATCTATACCAAATGTTAAATAATTTACATAGGGAGCAAGTAAAGATTCTGTTACTTCAGAAATCAAATGAGATTGCTCTTCCGTTCCTGTTCCTCCTACTCCTCCTTCCTGTGCTATTGCTACTATTACTATTCCATTCATTCAACTGTATCCTACCTTAATAATTTATAAAGATACATAAAAGGGAACGGTTGGTCTAAATTTATAAAGTTTATCTATAGAATTACAACGTTCTTATTTGTCAATACAAAAAAAAGATAATGGTACATTATATTTTAATCAATTAATTCTAACTTGTATGTTATTGAAATTTGTCAGAAACAACATCCAGTACCGTAGTTTTCTTTGTATTTGTATTTTCTTGGTTTATGGAATCATTCTAAAGTATTTGATATTTGTTAATGAGAGACGAAATCATAATGCTATATGGAATTGTATACAAGATTTGGTTTATGTAATATTTACAAGAAAAGGAAAATAGTCTTTGACTTTTATGATAAATGAAACTGTATTCATACTGGTAGCCAACACTTTTGGTTATCGTTAGCAATTGAACCACTTCATAATTCTGTGTTTGGAATCCACATTTCAGAAAAAAGAAATGTTTGTTACTGAAATATTCATTAGATCCTTAGTTGAAAAATATGGAAGACATTCAGTTTACACAGATGATGAAAACGGTATCATGAGGCATGCAATGTAATTGGATTCAAACATTATTTTCATTCCCCATTAGAGAAAAGTTTGATGGAAAGGGTAATCAACAGTATTTTAAGGATAGAATTGAATCTTTTTGATGGTTACTATCCATGCATACAAAATGAGACAAAATGTAACCTATTTTAGGTATAAAATTGAATATAATTCTTTATATATATAATTATACAATATCTACTAGGGACAATTATTTTGTTAATCAGTTATAAAAAGAAGGGTAAATTTAACTTATTAATACAGCCAATTTTAATCTATAGAATGATATATTTATAACAATAATTATTTAGGAGTTAATACACTTTCTCCTTTTAGTTTAGTTCCTATTTCATATGCACCAGAGACGTCCTTGACAAAGATCATGCCATGCGCCGCTGTATCTGGGCTTAAATTGTCTAATATGTATTCAACAATTTGATCTGCTGAAGAATCAGGTACAATCACTTCTATTTTAGTTCCTTTTACAAATTCCGGAGTGATCATTTTCCCTGTCATATACATTCGAACTCTTTCTGGAACTGGTTCACGTTTTCTTCTACCAGAACCATTTATTTCAAAAAATGTAATGCCGCCAACATTATGTTTGCGAAGGATACCAACTATCTTAGAAAAATCTTCTTG
>DASQLB010000263.1:0-2318 GCA_035630235.1 Nitrososphaeraceae archaeon
AGTGGTAAAAATATGTATAAAAACAATTTTATTGCTAATGATGTTAAAACAGATAATATATTACTGGTAGCAGGTGACAATTTTATAAAAACAATGACTAGAGATAATAATACAAAAGCTAATGTAATGCAGCTCAAAGAAATTTATTCAGAGTCAAATTTAATTTCAAAATTTGAACAAAATACAAGCAAGTCTATTGAAACAAATGGGAGTTTTGATCTTGATCCTAAAGGATCCAAAAAAATTGAGCTACGTAAAATGTATTAGAATTATATATCAAGTAAATACTTGAAGACTAACATCTATTCTTTTTTTCAAATTAAGAAAAAATTAACTAAACAAACATATTTTAATAAATTAAATTCTATCGAACTGATAAGATGTTAATGGTATTAACTCACCAAGTAACAAAACAATCATGTAGAAAAAAATAAGGTAACTCGTTCTTGTTCATTATAATATGGACAATCGAATCTATTAATATTGCCCCTATTATAAAAGATAAATTTAAGTATCATTAAGTACGAATTTAAAATTTTTAATTGTACATAATGAAAAAATATTTTCACAATCGATTCACTGTAAAAAAATCAATATTCTCTTGTGTTATCACTATGTCGATAAAAATGTATTGAGAATTTTTAGAAACAACATAAAACATTATAGAAATAATAACAAGTTAGTAGATATAACTAATCGAATTGGATATCCCAAACTAAGGTACACAGTCTTTAGAAATTAATTCCTTATTTTTCAGATGTTTGGATAGCTTGTTATTAGCTTTAAAATGCAAAATTAGCAAATAAGGAATAAAAAATATAAGTTATTTGTATTATAGAATTAATTTGATAATATGATTTAAGACAGCTTATTCTATCAGTTCAAAGAAAAATTAATTTATTATGACCATATCTTCTCGTAAAATGTCCATTTCTTATTCATCATGAAATTAGAAATAGATCCTACTATAACTCCGAGAAAAAGTGAAATAGGATATATAATACCTGTTTCTACAAAAAAATAAAGAACAAATAACTGTATGCTAGCACCTATTACAGTAAATAGCAGATAAAATACATATTGTTTAAAAACATGAGAAAGCTTAAAGTTTGTGTCTTTAAACGTAAATATTTTATTTAAAATAAAATTACTTGTCATTGATACAACAATCCCTAACATAGAAGCGTGTATGTACCACCAATTAACTATTATTCCACTAGAAAATAAATAAGATATAAAATAATTCATAAAAAAACCAGAACCACCAATTAACGAAAAACAAATGATTTTTGATAGAAATGAAACAGAAGCCTTTTTTTCTTGTATAGGTTTCATACTGGTAAGCAAATTTTTCATATATTAATCATTACATACATCAATATATTCAATAAACTTTTTAAACGAATCTAGATTATTCTTTTTTAGTTAGTATAATTAAGTAAATAAAACGGAATTAATTTTTTTAATTATCATCTATAATATAATGTTTAAGAAATAAATTAGCTTTGATTCATATCGTTGTAAATTCTAGTTACCAAATCTTTGTTACCATTTTGGATAGTAAAAGACTCAATAAGGTTTAACAGATTTTATAAATATTTGTATAACCATTACATCTGTAAATATTTAATAAGGTCAAATACATTCTAATTTCTCTTGATAGAATAGAACGACATATTTCCTCACTTACAAGAAATTATACTTCTTTAAAAGAGGAATTTAATTGACAAAAGGATATCTGAGTTTTGTGTTGCTAACCACCATTGTTATTTTTTTAATTCAGGAATTTTAGGCTGAAGATATAAAACTAACCATCTTTCTAGAACAATGATATTCATGATAGAAATATATTGAAATAGCATATAAGAAAAAATAATAACTATTTGTTCACTGAAAAAGCCATAAACATTTAGTTTCCTATTTTAGAAAATTTTAGAATTTCATTTTTATTTCTGTCTGTAATATAAATATCATCATTAGAATCTATTTCAATATCTTCCAGTTTATCAAAATTAAAACTTATTTTATTTACAAATTCCCCTTGATTTGAAAATTGGGAAATAGAGGAGGAGGCCTGATCGATGATGAATATATTTCCTTTAGAATCACTCCCTATACCGAGAGGAAGCCCAAATTCTCCATCTCCAGTACCCTGAGTTCCCCATTTTGTTATAAATTCACCATCACTGGTAAACTTTTGAATTCGGTGATTATTCATGTCTGAAACAAATTCATTTCCAAAGTTATCTACTATACTACTATGTGGTTCATTAAATTCTCCATCTCCAGTACCCTCAGTTCCCCATTTTGTTATAAAT
>DASQLB010000264.1:0-12312 GCA_035630235.1 Nitrososphaeraceae archaeon
GTAAAATATAGTTCTGCTGATTCATCTGATGTTGTAAATAGGTGTTGAAAAGTGGGTGTTATAGATTTGCCTACTTTAACACCCACTATGATGGTTTTCGCAAGTAGATATTATGGTAGCTTATGACAAGAGAAGGTAGAATAAAAGACTATTGATTTTTGTGCCTGCCATCAAATATCCTGCTAACCCACAGACAGTAGAAGATCCTGATAAATAAACTACTGTCCCTATGGATAAACTAAATGGATTTAGAATAATTAGCATGTTAACTATTAACTTGTTATGGATAATTTTAGGCATAACATTTGGAATATTATGAGATAGTTTAAAACCAAATGAAACGACTCAATTCAAAACTGTAAAAATCATTTTCTTTATTTTTTTAAAAAAATTATAAAATTTCATGTTTTAGTTCAGTTATAAAATACATTTAAACTGGCACGAATTTTTAATAATAATTAATGATTATAGAATTTGTTATAGTTCAAATGTGATACAAATAGTTTTAACATCTTAGAATAAAATATTTGAGTTTATTAATAATATTAGAGTAGGCTAACATTTATTATCTAGACTAACAATAACTATTCATATGTCAAGATCGAAAATAATTTTAGTATCGATACTTTTAACCAGTATTCTAACTATATCTTTTGTTATTTCTTTTCTTAGTGGAATTTCAGTCATTGCTCAGAATAATAATGCCTTCTCAAAGGAGGGCGAAAAAACAACAACAAGAGAAACAGTAGTTACTGGAGGACATGGTACTGGATACAATACAATTAGAACTACAGGTGATGTTTTAGATTCACTCAATGCAGATGAAAGAACTGATCTGACTATAGATCCAATGAAATATTTAAGAGAGTTCAACTATGGTAGAGTATCAACAACAGACAACGGAACAACTTTACGGGATTTTACTATAATAGCTCAAGACAAGAATCTTGAAGTATCACCAGGTGTATTTATGGATGCATGGACGTTTAATGGAACAATTCCAGGTCCAACAATTAGAGCAACCGAAGGTGATCTAGTTAAAATCAAGTTCATAAATAATGGATCAAAACCTCATACTATGCATTTCCATGGCATCCATCAATCTCAAATGGATGGAGTATTTGAAATTATTGCTCCAGGTGGAAGCTTCACTTATGAATTTACAGCTGAACCATTTGGACTGTTTCTTTATCATTGTCATATGCAGCCTTTAGAAGAACACATATCGAAGGGTCTTTATGGTGTTTATATTGTTGATCCAAAAACACCAAGACCCCCAGCAGATGAAATGGTTATGGTGATGAATGGATACGATAATGATTTTGATGGTGAAAATAATTTTTATACAGTAAATGGAATTCCGAATTATTACATGCATCATCCTATTCAAATTGAAAAGAACAAATTGATACGGGTGTACTTGGTTAATATATTAGAATTTGATCAAATAAACAATTTTCATTTGCATGCAAATCTATTTCAGTTCTATAGAACTGGAACCAGCTTGACCCCTACTGAGTATACAGATACAGTAACATTTAGTCAGGGTGAAAGAGGAATACTAGAATTCTCCTACAAATATCCAGGTCCTTATATGTTCCATGCTCACAAGACAGAATTTGCAGAGAAAGGGTGGACTGGCTTGTTCTTGGTTAAAGAAGACCAATCTGAGCCAGATGTGACGGCATTCACTAAAGGTGAAAGAGCTGTCTATCCGCCTGAGATAAGTAACAATACTTTTACTACGCAAACTAAAACAAAAGATTCTCAATCTACAATTGTTAGTTATGGAGAATCTTCACAAGGAGGTAGTTAATAGAAATGGAGTTTGATGAGAATAGAAATAACAGGAAGACAAGTCGAAAAAAAATGATCGTTATCGCATTAATTCCATTAATAGTATTGTCTGGAATGCTTGTATTTCTTCTTGGTCCTGGTATGTCGATATTAAACATAGGAATACCTTTGCCTGAAATCACAATAGAAAAGATAGAATTTCAAAAGGATAAAATCGTAGCATTTATCCGTAATACTGGTCCAGAGGGAGTAGACGTTGCGCAAGCTGACATTAATGATAGAATGATCCCAGCTGGAATAGAACCAAGTAAAACATTGTCAAGACTGGCAGAAGCAAAGGTTATAGTACCTTTTTCTTGGATTGCAGGCATACCCTATGAAGTTGGAATAACTACTTCTGATGGTACACGGTTTAGCAAGAGTGTTGAGGCGGCTGCTTTAGCACCAACTCCTAATGTTGAACAAGCATCATACTTTGCAATTATTGGTATATATGTAGGAGTTATACCCGTCCTTATAGGTCTTCTCTGGTTTCCGTTCATAAAAAGACTTAGCATGAACAAGTACAAATTCTTCCTTAGTCTTACTGCGGGATTGCTTGTCTTCTTGGGAATAGATGCACTAGTAGAAAGCAATGGAATTGTAGAACAAAATATCGCAGGAGCTTTTAATGGTCAAGTGTTGATTGCTATGATCACAATAATTACCTTCTTGGTATTGTTATTTACCTCTGAAAAACTTGTCGAACGAGCCAAAATGAAATCTGATGACAATACATCTAAATCTAACTTGGTAACATATTCTTCTTCCCCTTCTTCTACAACGAAGATTCCTAAAAAACAACAGCAACAGCAACAGCAACAACAATTAGCAAAACCTTTCGCTATAGCAATGATGATTGCAATAGGAATTGGATTACATAACTTTGGAGAAGGTTTGGCAATAGGTGCTGCTGTTCTATTAGGAGAAGTAGCCCTTAGTACTTTTCTAATAATTGGATTTACATTACATAACACTACTGAAGGATTGGCAATAGTAGCACCAATGGCCAAAAGCGGTGGCAAAGTCACAATACGAAAGCTGGTAGTAATGGGTTTGATTGCTGGTATTCCAACAATAGCAGGAGCATGGATTGGAGGGTTTCTTTATTCCCCTATTGCTGCAATAATATTTTTGTCGATAGGTGCTGGTGCAATATTTCAAGTAGTATATTCCATCACTTCTTGGATGTCATCAAATACTAGTGAACCAAGAAAGGCTATGTTAAGTACACCTATGATTGCAGGATTTACGGTAGGAATGGCAATAATGTATGCAACATCATTGCTGGTACCATCTTAACTAATTGTTAGGAACTAAAATATACATAAGGGTGGTAAATAAAATTGCTAAGAAAGTTGAAAGGTGATTCTGATGCAGGTATCAATCGTCTTGAATCGATTCGTGATGCTCATACCGGCAAGAAAGAAAATGAAGATCGAACAGATAGAATGGAAGACTACCTTGAAGTCATTTATGAATTAGTAGAGCAAAAAGGTTATGCTACGACCATAGATATATCTCAATACCTTAACGTAAGTTCTCCAAGTGTAACTAAAATGGTAAAGCGACTGGATGAAACTGGATACCTCAAATATGAAAAGTATAGGGGAATTTGTCTAACCCAGCAGGGGATTGATGTCGCCATGAATATCCATCAGAGACATAGTTTGTTAGCTGAATTTTTAAAAATAATTGGAGTAGATGAAGATATTGCAAATAAAGATGCAGAGGGTATAGAACATCACCTGCATCCACAAACGTTGAAAAAGTTAGAAGAATTTGTAAAGGATGTAAAAAAGAATCATAGACTATAAATATTGAATTTCTCCTATTATTATTAATTTATATTAACTTGAAATAGTCATTTAATTTAATTTCGGTATCTGTAATATGAGTATTAATAGATTGTCACAAGGAGTAACTATGCTTAAATATAGAGCATCTTTTAATATTTAATATTATTATTTTTTTCTTGCAAAACAATTTTATTTGTTTCAATATGGATCTTCTCTTGTTAAATTTAAGATTAGTAAAATAGGTTTATGGTATCAGATTAGATTAGAAAATAATATTTTCCTGTAATGAAGACTATAAAAATATTTTCAAATTCTTATACACACTATCATCTAAATTCAAGAACATAATATTTTGTAATGTTTATCAGAAAAAATGAGATGTTTAATGCTCAAAATTATAGTTCCACTCTTTCTTTGATATTTTGACATATCAATTTAGAATAGAAGTTTTGGTTTCTGTATTGTTAATGATTGTTATCATATTATAGTCATTTCCTTCAGATACTGATTATGATACCTACACAATACATTCTTAATACACAAGTAATTCGTTCAATTCTTTGTTATGGAAAAGTTTATGAGAATATAGCAAAAGTAAATGGGTTAACTATTGAACCATCCAATAATGTTGTCAAAGACCTTCTGGTTTACCTTATACTATAATATAAAATGGCAAAAAATAGCTAGTATAAAGGTTGAAAAACTATTAAAAATAACTTTTAATTTGTAGAATTATCTATTAAATCACCCTTTACAGTATAAATATTTTTTCTTGCATCATAAATTCCAATAGAATCGTAATACCAAGATTTAGAATCAGAATTTCTATTCACACTATTTGTTCCATTCTCACAAAAATAAATTTCTCGTCTTTTATCCTCGATAATGTCATAAATTATACATGAATTCATACTTTCGCTAAATTTTTCAGTATGTTCTTTTTTCATCGGGACTAAATTTGCATCTGTACTATTATATTTTAAATTAAAATCGATAGTGTGATTAATGGTCATATTGTCTGGTTTAGGAGGATTAAATGAACTATTAGTAAATTCTATTTTACAATTATTAATTGGACATATTTGTAGAAAATTTTCACCATTTATTTCTAACTTTGATACTGTAGGTTCTTTATTTATATTTTGCAATTCAAGGATAAAATCTGAATCACCATAAACAAAATTTACTGACATTACAAAAACAGTTCCTAAAACTAGAATTACAAGATAGTTTTTAATTTTCATTGAGAAAAATTTTAAAATGAATTTAATAAAGCTATTCCTTTAGAATTAGTATTGTACTAGCGTGAAAAGTAGTTGTTTCTAGTCCAGATGTCAAAATATTGGATAATAGACAGTGTAATTAATTTAAATATAGAATATTAAAATTAAAGAATTAATTAATCAGTCAATCTATCTAAAAAGAATATCAAATGAAAAAGTAATATATGCCAATTGATGACAGTATTTGAAAATATGACATTGAATCCTAAATCATGTTCATTAATTATTAAATTCCCTAAAGAATGAAAGGGAGAATTATATTGCAATAAATAATGAAGACTATAAACAAATAATAATGTCTTGTTAGTCTTCATTGTAACAGTGGTTTTTATGATAAAAAATATGCATAAAAGCTGGAGTTTAATTGACTAACAAATAATTGACTATTTTTTACTTTAAATCTGAATGATAATAGTTATGATTTTCTTAGTTAATTAATAATATATTAGCTTTAATAAATAAAGAATATACGTAGTTTTATAGTTTATTTTACAATATATGTGGAAAACAACATTATAATTGAAAAAGATATAGAAATTTTTCATAGACTTAAATCTAAATATATTGATCCATTATTAGATAGAATTGGAGATTCACAATTTGTATTTGTATTAATAGGTTAAGCATCTCTTGGCACTTCTGAATTCTATAAATGGAGTAATGGAATTACCAAGCCCCTTGTAAAGGAAATAGGATTTTCTATTTTATTATACTATATGAATGAAAAAGAATAATCAATCAACGAAAAAGAAGATACGAGTTCTTTTTTATTTAGTATCTATTTTATTCAAAAGTTAGAGCCATAACCCGCTACTCTTACGCTGCAAGCAATAATAATAGAAGGCTATGGCTTGAATGATGAGGTTTTATGACTTGCCTACAGTCGTAAATTTATCGAGATTATCCTATTTAATAGTTGGAGAAAATTTATTATTTTTAATACAAAATCGTAGCCTCTTCTCTTCTATTGAGGAGTGAAATAATCTATGATATGATGATGGAATATGATATAATACACTCTAGTGGGTGCTCGATTGTTTAGATTATTTTCTTATCGTTATTATACTATTTAATAATTTGAAACAATTCTTATTTGTTATTTGTTGTATAACCAAAGCCTACTACTCTTGATTCGGAGCAATTACAATAATAGAGTAGTAGGCACATGTCTACGGGTAGTTGCCTCCAGAGTATGTGTAGAACTTAATTCATCATAATATTTAATTATTTGGGATAAATTATTTGAATTTATTATAGAATAGCCATAGCCTGGATGGAACAGCACAGATCAGTTGTTGATTATTGACTATGACTATTCTAATGCCATTGTGTGTTAACGAATAATGCAGTATTATTCCTTATGTTACAGAAATATTTAAAACTCGGTGAACCTAGTTAATCAACTACTAATTGTCATAGCCTGAACATTATTGAAGGGCTAGGATGTGGTGTGGACACACAAGAGTAAGTCCAGTCTATGACAACTATCCTATTTTGTATGTTGCAGGACAAGATAGAATGCATGGCAACGATCATAGAAAGAATTAATATTTATCAGTTTTTACAAATTCTCATTATTTTTTATCGTCGGTTGGGTATGTGGTATAATAACTATCTCTATATTTGTCATATTCTTGAGCGATGACATTGGAAAACTCTTGTTCTGGTGTATTTCCATAATATCCGATTCTAAAATACCTAATTTGATTATTGTTTCAGATATTATGATTTAAAACTAAATCTCGGCTTTATAATCTATAGAATATTTCATATCTTTGATATGTTTTTATAAAAAAAGAAAAAAGGAAAATTGTTTCGTTCCTTCCTATTGGGAAAAAATGTAAATCATGTGGTTTCTTATCTCAAATAGTAATATTGCCATTACATAAAAGGTCTAAAGTATATGATCTAAACATGAAGCAATTAAAAGAATTGATAGTATAAAAAATTCAATAGCAGAGTGATAAAAAACTTATAATTAATGTTAGCAAAAAATACAGTTAATCAGTTCTACATAGGAAGAATAAACAGCAACAAATGAAAGAATAATAAATAAAAAATTCTCATAAGTAGTTAAAAGATTAAATTGTATAATAAATTGTATAATAATACTATGAAGACAAAAACTCTTGTAATTCTGACAACATTGGCTGCGATTATTTTTGTTATTTTGCTCTTTTTCCTTCCCGACTAAAAACAATTTATCTAAACAATAATAGGGATTGAAAGATATTTTTAGTTAATTTATTATTTATCAATTTATGTTGTTCGAAAACTAAAGATAGCAACAATGATTCTGTTGAAATTGTTCCCTCTAAAGGTCAAAATATTGTAAACAATACTAACCCAAAATAACTAATTATAGGTAGAAAAGATTAAATGCAGTATATGAAAAAAATCAAATAGAATTAATAATTTTTTTATAATATTAAGTTATATATCTATTTTCCCAAATCTTGTAATTTATCTCCAATATTCCCAACCAGGTCTTTTGCTCCCTCAGTGATTTTAGAACCAACTTCACCAACATCTTGTCCAGTTTCATTGGCAGATTGAAATGCCTTTTCCATAGTTTGGTTAGCAACTTGTTGAGGATCCTCCTGTTGTTGCATGGTTTGATTTGCTCCTTCACCTTGTGCATTAACTTTAAGAAATGTTGTTGTTGATATTCCTGCTATTACAATTAAAAAAGCAGATGCAAGGATGATGGTGGATAATGTAATAACTATTTTTGAATGGATGTTTGATTCCATATCATTTTTAGATAAATGTAACTTCTATTAAAAGCCATAGCCCTCCTCTATCTCTACCTACTAGGAGCCAAGGATACGTAGATAAAAAAAGAAAGCCATGACTACATTATTCTTTGGACTGTATTAAAATTCATAATACATCGATAGATTAATAGATATTTTTTGGTGAGTTTTCTGGACTAGATATTATATCATAAACTTTATCACTATTAAAGGAATGATTGAGAATCACCTATTGATGACAATAACTGTCAAAAAGATGATATGGATTCAGATTTGAAGAGCAGATATTCTCGGAAGATATGCCTGTGAATTAGAAGTTATTAATAATATTTGAGATTCATATCTTTTAAATAAAATCTTGATCTAATTATATATATGCAAAAAGGTTGTGAACATTTTGAAGGAAAACAAAAAGATCAAGTTAATCCTAATACAGTCGGATGTGAAGAATGTGAAAAAGAAGGTTCTAATTGGGTAGCATTACGAATGTGCCTCATATGTGGACATGTAGGATGTTGTGATTCTTCACCTGGAATTCATGCAACTAAACACCACGAAACTAGTGGACATCCCATTATGATTGCACTGCCTGATAGATCATGGAAATGGTGTTATATACATAAACAATACGGATAATAACCTAGTCTAATTTGAGAAAGTATTGTAGACCATACGATCTAACTACGAAAGGTATTCTTCTATAATATATTTTATATAAGAAAAATACTTGAATTAAATATAATAGAGTAATTATGTATTCGTGAATCATATCTTTACGCAAATAATTTAATTGTCCAATTATTTATTATTATAATAGATATAAAAAAACTTTATTATTGGAAAATTATAGAAATTACATATAGAGATAAAGGGGTGGTTTCGGAATTGTTGCGTATATAAGACCAGCAGGTTACACTGGAGAACAAGAGATCTGCAATGCTAAGAGTATAGACAATTATTTTGGAAAGAACCCAACTGCTAAAAATTTAGAAGTAAAGAACTTAGTTCTTTAATTACAAGAAAATATAAAACATAGGTCTACGACAACAAAAGATAAATTTGTAGATGAAAAATTGATACAAATCTGTAAATCTATTGCACACCCACCAAAATTTCAGAATCAACTTATGCAAATCGTTTTGCAATTAGATCCTGATGTTTTAATTGAAGCACAAAAAATAAAATTTCAACATGTAATACTGTTAGAGTTCCCATCATTGAGACAACTATTCAAGTTTGAAATTTTCTTCTTCGTGTCACGAACTATTCAGTGGTTTTTCCATCAAATTCTGGTGCGTTTTCTTCTGCTTCCTTTTTAGTATGCCGTAAGATCCCGTCCTTATGATGAGGAGGAGCATAGAGCGTATACATTTTCAGATCTGTTTGCGTATCAATATTGATAATATTGTGTTTTGAACCAGTTGGAATTACGATTGCGTCGCCATCCTTTATTTCGTATTCATTATCATCGATAATGCATTTTCCATGACCATCTTCAATACGAAAGAATTGATCATTTTCGTGGTGAATTTCTTCTCCAATTTCTTCGCCAGGTCGTAGACTCATAAGTACAAGCTGCACATGTTTGGAAGTATACAATACTTTCCTGAAGTTATTGTTATCTAAAGTGTCTTTTTCGATATTTGTTTTATATCCTTTCATTATGTTTCTTCTATTTGAGTTAAATCATATAATATTATATAATAATATTGTTGTCATATCAAAATTCAAATTAATTAACATTATTTCCTTGAAATGTTGAATATGAACCCATAAAGAAGATATACACTTTTGATCATTTTTACTATCTCATTATTATTATCAAAATCTATCAAAAACCAAGACATCGAACCGAGGCTTCAAATCCCATCCCCTTCCAGACTGATTATAGAAAAGTATAAATTATTTTTAATAAAAAAATATGAATTACGAAAAATATCTTTGAGAATATGATTATATAATTCTATATTACATCTTGGCTTGTACATTATCATTATTTCTTATAAATAGCCTTTACTTGGGGGAGTAGTTCTTTATATTTAATGGTAGATATGAAAATTAATATGAATACAACAGAAAACAATAAAAAAAATATATTTGAACTCCGAAAAATAGTAGAATAACATATTCTGTAGAGCAGAGTAGGGAATGACAATTAAATTTCTTATTCACTGATCATATTATTTAAAATAATGCTGAAAAATGTTTCATATTTGGTTTCTTTTCATATCTACGATTTCCTAGTAATCTGGCTTAAATTTAATAATATGATAAATCAATCTCACATTTGTAATGAGTCCTATTGACCCCGAATATGAAAAGGTTTTGAATTTTTTCTATCAGAATATCGAATCGCCCACTGGAATTGGAGTTAATGAGATAAGAGACCATTTCCCATTGAGTAATGAACGCGTTTATACTGTAATTAGGAGGTTAGAAGTACAAGATTTTATTACTGCTACTCCAGGATATCCAAGAGGAACTTTGAGTACTCCCGATCCTAATAATTATACTCTAGGGAAATTATATCATATTACACAAAGAGGAATAGATCGCATTAAAAAACAAGGAGAATTTAAAGAACATGTTCCAAGTGTTTCAAACCAAATAAATAATTCCCTAAAAGACCAAATCATGGCTAATAGTATAAACGGTCTACAAAATATAGGTAATAGGTACGGTTCAATAATTTCAAAACTACTAAAATTTAGAAAATGGATTATAGCACGCATTGGCTTAAATTAATCCTATAATTATATTCTTGTGACTTAATTTCGACTTAGATTCATGTTAAAAAAATTCACAGGAATGAAGTCATTGATTTTACACTACAAAACGCGCAAATTCCTGCTCCTCCTATCTTGATTTTTTTTACGATTAATTTTATTTCTTTATAGAATCTAAATATTTTTCAATAACAAAAAATCTTTTTATTTAATTATATTTACTTATTTATTTTAATACTTTTATAATATTACGTATCTTAATTCCTAGATCATATAACTAGATGCTCTTTCGAATTTCTGATATATTTTAGATTTAATTAATAACTATTGAATTTAAAAAATTTCGTAATAACTGTACTTGTGATATCTTTTATTTTATTTGGACTACATAATTTTAGTGATCAAAATGTCAATGCATTTGATAATAATTATTATTATGGTGGAATTAACTTTGTTGCTCCCCTAGATCCATACCAAATTGTATCTCAGGACAGAGGAAATTATGAGTTAGATTCACATGGTATAGTTTATCTGTCAATTGACCCTTATCTTGGTGAATTATCATATCAAGTATTTGTGGAAGGTATGAGTTATTTAGAAGGTGATGATGTTGAGATAATTCAGATACACCTAGGCATACCAGGTCAAGATGGTCCTACTGTCTTATCTTTATGTAATGAAAAAATAAAAGAAGGACATTGTAGAGAAGGACCTGGTTTGTCAGTTGAAGGAATATTAGAAGAAAAGGATATGGAAGGTCCCTTAAAAGATTCGTCATTTAGAGAATTAATTAATTTAATTGAATCTGGTGAATCTTACGTATATGTTCAAAGCCGTGATCATCCAGAAGGTGAAATAAGGGGACAAATATTTTATTAATTTGTAATGTTGGATTCATTTTAGTGATCCATCCTCCTTCTTTGTTGTTGTCGTCGAATATTTAGGTGATTTTGGGAACATTTCTCTTTTAAGAAAATTTCTTTCTATAGACAAAAATCCAGGTCCAGTTATCAATAAACTTATCATTATAGCAAGATACAATAAATCTAGTTCAAAACCACCGATAAATCCTTTTGATATTTTCACTAATAGAATAGAACCTATCATCTCTATTGCTAGTAACCCTGCTGCAATTCTTGTTAAGAAACCTAAAAGAATAGCCAAACCACCTATGAATTCTAATAATCCTATCAAGATTGCCAAGTCTGGAGGTACTCCCATATTTGTAAAGGAGCCTTGAGTTTTACCAATGTCAAGGATTTTAGGAAGACCATGTATCATAAATCCTATACCTGCTATTATTCTAAGAGGAAATGGTGCAAATTCTATTAATCTAGATTGTAACATGATATATTAGCAAAATTCTTCTTGAAGATTAAATGAAATATTTAGATTCTGATATTCTATTTCTTAAAATTATTGTTACAGAATTAGCATGGAGGGGGATGGGATTTGAACCCGTTACTTGCATTCACGGATTAATACTAAAAAGTAATATGAATTTTGTTTTGGTTAAAAATTAATCAATAGTCTCTTTTGTATTCTTTTGATTCATCTTTGGTTATCTTAAAGTATACAGTATCACCATCAAATCGTTCGATTAGATTTTTAGGAAAGTAGAATCTGTCTGTTCCTACAGTTCCTTTTTTCGTTATTACATGTTCTCCTAAAACCTCTTGAACTTCACCAAAATCACTATCATCGCCCAGCCCTCTTGCTTCTTTTTTTATAATGTCTTGCATATTAGAGTCATTTAGAGGAATATCAGTTGACATATTTTCTATAGTTCAACATTCTATATAACACTACAATTACAATAAAAAAATTTTTTTAATAATTACAAGATAAAGAAGATGCAAGTTTGATTCATTTGCTTCATCATATTTTGATTACGAGTTCAGCGCTAGGGTGG
>DASQLB010000265.1:0-3053 GCA_035630235.1 Nitrososphaeraceae archaeon
TACAATAGTGTTACATTAACAGGTAGCAATGATTTTTATTTTGAATTTAATGGGGGTCGTGAAATTGCCTTAATGTAATAGAACCATTGATTATCTCATTTTTATCTATTGTTATAATATTATAATTATATTCGAAAATAATCATTTCATTAGAAGGTAAAAAATAAGAATATTGAATTCTCCATTTCTTTTTTTGTATATTCCATGAAATAATTTTACAAAATATTTAAATCTCTTTTGTCGATTTTTCTCCTTTGATCGTTGTTTTCTAAATTGTTTTCTTCATCGACTTTATTTCTCATTTGTTGTTGTGGTGGAATATTTAGGTGATTTTGGGAACATTTCTCTTTTAAGAAGATTTTTTTCTATCGACAAAAAACCAGGTCCAGTTATCAATAAACTTATCATTATAGCAAGATATAATAAATCTAGTTCAAATCCATCAATAAACCCTTTTGATAATTTCACTAATAGAATAGCACCTATCATCTGTATGGCCAATAAGCCCGCTGCAATTCTTGTAAAAACACCTAATAAAATAGCCAAACCGCCTATGAATTCTAATAATCCTATTAATATTGCCAAGTCGTGAGGCAAACCCATATTCATAAAAGAACCTTGAGTTTTACCTATGTCAAGGATTTTGGGAAGACCATGTATCATAAAACCTACACCTGCTATCACTCTAAGAGAAAGTGGTGCAAATTCTATTAGTTTAGATTGTAACATGCTACTTTATCAAAATTCTTAATACTTATAGGTTATGGAGTTTGTTCACTGGGTAACGGTGCATTAAAATCTACATCTAGAAAGGTATTTAATTATATTTTTCTGATTGTCATGATAATACTATACAATTACTGGTACATCTAGCGTGTCATGATTTGAACATGATAAGATTGATTTTAAATATTTTAGAAAATATTTGTTATATAATATCAGGTGACAATAAGTTATATCAAAATATATAATAAATAATATATAATTTTTATCTTGGAATTAATTCCACAAATCTGGAGAATGTGAATGCAAAGTGTTACTACCTATTTTCCAGATAAGTGATAAATTACTTGCTAAAAGATAATATTATCCGTTAAATAAAATTTTTTATAGTCTTGTCCTATCTTTTCATTATGATCCCAATAGTAAATTTTACATTCCTAGTGTTCACTTTAGAATAGTAAGATTCTACTACATATTAAGAATGTTGGTCCAAAGTAGAGCCTTCCATGTAATAGGGTTTTATCACATAGTATTTAGCTTTTTATGAAATACCTATAAATAATTTAGTATATTATAACATATTACAAATTTAAGGAATGAAAAAAGACTATACAAAAATTCTCGAATTACAGAATGAGTTATCAAAAAATGTGATAAATCATGACGATCTCATTAATAATAATATTAGTAATGTTTGTGGTATAGATGTATCTAATAAGGATTTAAATGCTTTTTGTTCTGCTGTGGTAGTTAATAAAAATACGTTAGAAATCATTGAAAGTGTAAATGAAAAAAGTACTGTTAATTATCCATACATTCCAGGGCTTTTTATGTTGATAGAAGGAAAACCTTTGTTAAGAATTATAAGATTATTAAAAAACCAATTTGATGTACTCATTATTGATGGTCATGGAATTTTATATCCAAGAAAATGCGGGTTGGCTTCCTATGTAGGTATTACGATTGACAAACCAACAATAGGAGTCGCAAAGAATCTATTATGTGAGTCGATATTAGATAATAATTACATAGAATTCAATTAAACTATTTTAGTATATAGGCTTAATAATAATATAAAAGATATCTATATTAGTATTGGACATAAAATTAGTTTAGAAACAGCAATTGATATCGTTAAACAACTAATCAAAAAATTTCACTTTATTCCAGAACCATTAAGAATAGCAGATACAAATTCAAAAAAATACAGTAATTTTACCTAAATAATCAATTAGTTCAATTTATAGTATTAGCTCTAAATAATATTTTAATACTGCTATGATGTAGGAATTAATAGCGATAGCAGTGAACGAATAAGTTATCGTAACAAAGAAGTTTAAGGTTGCTTTGTATTAAATATTATTAAAATATTATTTTTAAAACTATTGCATACTACTGATAAAAAATAAAATTAGACAAGTGTAGAAAAAGTATTTCATCTATTATTCTGTTTAGAATAGTTAGTTATTTCCATTCCCATACTTTATAGATAAGATTTCCATCACTATCTACCAATGCCTCATGAACTCCTACTAAATTATTCAAGAATGATAATTTTCCTGTAGTTAAAGAACTATAGAAATTAGACCCACAAATTATTTTTGAAGAACCTCTAAGTTTACTTATACCTTGTGCTTTTACAGTCGCCATTTCATCACTCCCTTTAACAGTTACAATATCCTTGCCTTGTACAAAAAAAACACCTCTTATTGCGGTCGAAGTACTTGTAAATGTTCCTATTTCGACAACTTCAATTTCTCTCATTTTACCTTCTACAAAATATGAACTTTCTATTTCAAGTCTTTCCAAATCTAATACTCGTTTAGATGTAATTCTTCCTGTTGCTTCATAAAATAAATCTCCTAACATGTTAATAATGTGTAAATAAGCAATTATATAAACAGAAATATAATATAAGAAAAATGTTAAGAAGACTTAAAAGTGTATTTCTTCGTATGGTAACCTGAAAATATTGAATCTTAAATCGAGTTACCTACTAGAATCTATTGATCAAATTAGAAATATAAATAAATGGATACATACTTTTATTTTAATATCATCAGAATCAAAACCATTATTGCATAGGTAACATTTGTATATCCTAGAAATATTTTCTTAGGTTTTATTTTTTTAATGTATTGCTGTTCAGAATATCTACTAGAAATCACAGGTAACGGAATGTTATAACCAGGAATAGTATAGCATGAATAAGATTAATATTTTAAAATAAAATAAAATAAAATAAAGGTATTATTTCTTTAAAAATGCTCTACCAACAATTACTCCTACCAAAGTAAAACATCCAATAATTACAGCTACAAATACAGTAT
>DASQLB010000266.1:0-11212 GCA_035630235.1 Nitrososphaeraceae archaeon
AATCTTTATAAAATATAAAAGGAGTTAAGAAAGAAAAGACCTACACGATTTAATATTTTTCAACCAAATCTTCAATAAGGGTTTGAATCTAATTTTATTCTAAGATTATTTATGTATGCTATATTATTGATTATTCTTTTAATGTTATCAATAAATTTCTCTATCAAATCTGTCCACTCTGCAGATGATGGATTCTTTGTTGTACCTGAAGATGAATTCTTCAATGCCGAAGATTATGGTGGAAAGTCGTCATTATCTTCGGAATTAGTGAACTCTTCTGCGAATTTTAAAAGTGAAAATGAATCGTATAATACAAATCATAAAAAATTTACAGATTCAATAAATTTCACAGATTTTAATTTTGCACTTGCTGGAGATTGGGGTTGTACTAAAAATACAGCAAAAACTGTGGCTTTAATTCAAAAACATGATCCTTCAATTGTTTTTAGTCTTGGTGACACCTCCTATGGGAAGGATATCAACTGTTGGGTAGCTATAGTTAAGCCTATATCAGATAGAATGAAGGCTGTAATTGGTAATCATGATGTTATGTCATCAAATCTTTTGAACCAACATCTACAACAATTTGGGTTAGACACACCGTACTATTCTTTTGATTATAATAACATCCATTTTTTAATGATGAATTCTGAATCATCATATCCAGCTGGTTCCGATCCTGACTTTTCAAATCTAGAGAATACAGATCAATATCAATTTGTTGAAAATGATTTATTTAATGCATCCAACAATCCCTCCATAAAGTGGATTATTGTAATGAGTCATAGACAGTTTTATTCATCACTTTGTGGGGACCATGACTCTTGTGAACCAATAAAAAAATTTAGAGATGCTTATCATCCTCTATTTGAAAAGTATGGTGTAGACGTTCTATTTAGCGGACATGCTCATAATTATCAAAGAACATACCCTTTATTTTATAACGATAATAATTCCTCACAACCTATTATTGAGGAGTATGGTAAAACTGACTATAGTTCTTCTAAAGGCATGTTTCAGATAATAGTTGGTACTGGAGGCGTAGATTTTGATGGTTTTTCTAACCAAGAACCATTTGTAGTATATCAAGAGGATTCTCATTATGGATTCTTAAACGTCGACGTTATTGAGCAAGGGAATGTTCTTTTAGGGAGATATTATTCTAACACTGGTGATGCAATAGATGAATTTAAAATCAGTAAATAAGAAAATAATATTTATTAAATTTTAACAATTATTTTGTTATAGTTCCCAACCTAAATAGCAAGCAATTACAATTCTAAAATAAAAATCAATTTTGATAAACTTAATACTCAATAAAGTTCGTATTGAAGTTTCGATATCATTCGACATAATTCCTATGGAAAATTTATGTTTGACCATCAACTTTTTTAACATAATTTACAGAGGGTAACAAAAGCAAACAATTACTGCAAAAATCCATTCATTAGTATGCGGTTTGTAGTTATTTAATATAATCGTACTCCCTTACAATATTTAATCAATGCCCTCTAAGACAATAAACAATTCACATCAGGAGATCGGAACTACCATTGCTTCTGAAAAGTTTCTTAATACAATGGATGGGTTTTGGTGCGTTCTAAATCCTAATGTGATTATAAACTCTTTTGACTTTGTTACAGTAGATAATTTGTTTGGTAGTAAGACTGTTGGAATTGTAAAAGAATTACAAGCAGTTGCTGAAGAGGATTGTAATATTTATTTCTCTAATCAACTAAACATATCAACCATAAAAGAACAATTTCGACATGAAAAAAAAACCAAAATAAATAAAGATAACGAACTACTTTCTAAGCGATATTCAAAAGGCGTAATATTGGCAAAGGTGGCAATAATGGCAAATACTGGCGCCAAAAGTCAAGAATATACAAAGAATGTTTCTATAAATTTTCCGGTTGGAATAGGTAAAACGGTTAGATTTGCTACTGAAGAAGAGATTGTATTTGCGTTAGGTATCCCTCAAATGGAAAATCCCATCCCAGCAGGTATCATAGAAACAACTAATGGTCTAGAAATCCCTGTTATATTGGATATAACTTATTTGGCTGGAGCAGATACAGCACATGTAAACGCATCAGGAATATCTGGAAACAAAAAAAGCTCTTATATTTTATTCTTGTTGCAATCATCTTTTCAAACGCTCCAGAGAATGAATCAAAATGTTGCATTAATAATATTCAACACTAAAGAGCATGACTTGCTATATATAGATGAAAAAGAAAAACATATAAAAAAAAGGACCGAAAGATTATATGATGTACTCGATTTAGACATAGAACCATTTGAAAATGTAACTTATTTTTTACCAAGAGGAAAAGATGGTAAACCTAATTCAATTCATATACCAAAGAAATACAAAACATATTCTTATGAGTTAAAAGACGTTTATGATAGACTTGAACTGTTATTTTCTGAGCCTTATGATTTACATCATGATTCTTCATCAATAATCAATTACATTTCTGAATCTTGGCCTCTAAAAAGTAGTATAGGGAAAGATACAATTACTTGGACAGATCTCATTGAATTTAAAGAATACCCTGAGTTAATAGTATCAAAAAAATCATCACTTTTGTTTTTTTTAGGTAGAATACAAAGATTTAGAAAGTCTTCCATGTTTATTGATAAAAAGAAAACCAGTACATATCTTGGCAATGAAATTAAAAACATCAAAGCAGGTGAAGTTTTTGTTATAGATGTGGCAACAATATCTTCTTTTGAAGAGCAAGCATTTGTTGTGGGGGATGTAATGAAAAGTATAGATGAAATGTATTCTGCAAGATACTATAACGTTAGAGATGATAATAGCAATAATACCAGTAAAGGGAGTATTAAAAATGCTGTTAAAAATAATCAAAAGCTACATTATATACTAGTCTTTATTGATGAAATTAATAGATTTATCCCTAAATCTCAAAATAATAATATGAATTCAGTTTCCGACCAGATAATGAGAACAGTAGTTGCCGGAAGAACTAGAGGGACCATATTGTTTTCTGCACAGCAATTTAAAAGTGCCACAGATTATAGATTACAAGAAAATACTGATTTACATATTACAGCAAAGCTAGGGTTAACTGAACTATCTACCAAGCCTTATTCAATGCTTGATGAAAGTACAAAAATGAATATCGTTAGACTAAATAAAGGAGAATTGGTTATGATACATTCGGCATTCAGACACCCTATAAAGATTGGATTTCCTAAGGCTACATTTAAAAAACCAAATTAACATTCTTTAAATAATTATTCATTATTTATTGCTTTAAATTTATGTCTATAATTTATATCAAATATTCAATATTTGAAAACGTAATAGTAAGTAAACAAATTATATTGTACTTTCGAGATTTCTAGAGGTTTCACCCAAATTTGTAGTAAATAAAATCTAAACTTTTCTATCGGTTACCGATGTAACCGGTGGTCAAGTTGGAGTTTTATCATTGGATGTGAGTCCTGTATCAATTGCAATTGTATGCGACACAAGCTAATTCTATTCTTTTATCTATTCGAAATGGTAACATTCAACATCCAATAAATTTAATTTTCTAGCTAGATTAGTTATAACTAAAGAATTATTATTCTCAATACGGAGCAGGATTCATTTAACCACGTTCTCTTAAATTGTATTGCTATCATTCTGATAATTACATCCGCATCTTTTTATTATGGAAATATCATACCATTATTTTCTACCTTTAATCTAATTGTAAGCAGCACAATCAATTAAGAGAATGAAATGGATTGAAAAAACTTGTACGAACTAATATGGATAAACAAAAATAGTGGCTATAATCCATTTTTTGTCACTATTTGAGCATTATTAAAATTTGCTATTTTTTAGTAAAATTTTAAACAAAAAAAATGTCTTTTTAAACTATATTTTAAAACTTGGATTTCTCTATAAATGAGATCATTAACAAATCAAATCAAGAATGCAAGTAAATTTAGTATATTTTATATAATTTATTAATTAAAGAAAAAAGATGTAAAAGACAAGATTAATATTAAATAATACAATTAATAAACAAAGAAAAAATATGAGATTTTTTATATTACGTTTTACATAATTTAGAATTTTATTTGAAATTTATATTATTCATCAATTGTTCGAATTCAGGTAAATATTTGTCATATTGGGGAGACATAAAGTAAGCGATAAACATGGAATCAGAGTCAATTAATCCATATACAACTACAGTCATTACTGAGTTATTTCCAAAAAATATTTTATAAAGATCTGTATTCATCTCTGTTCCGTCAATGACATAGCCAATATCAAAAGATCTTATTTTTTCAATCTTTTTATCATCTCCTACAGACTGTTTGAACATTGTTTCTACCATAGATGGAAGTAACTCTTCTACACCCGAATAAAGCATAGAATTTGAAGATACAATCAAAATCTGAGCTTGATCATCATTTTTAGGGTATAGATCCAAATGTAAAAAATCTGATTGTTCTTTTTCATCTGTTATTCCCCAACCTACAGGTATTTTAAAAGAAAGAAGTTTAGAATTATAAAAAGTATTGTCAAGTGTTATATCATATAATTCATAATTCAGCTTGGGTTCTATAGCTTGGTTTTGAGTTAAATGATAATTGGGTGATGCATAGATAAATTTCTCGGGTGATAATACTAATAATGACAAAATCAAGTTAGTAAAAAATATGCTTAATATTATGAGATGGTGAAACTTCATGATTAAATACCCGTTTAATACGTTAATTAAATATTCCGTAAATTGTTTTTAATAACAAACATTATAGTAAGACAAAAAAAAGTAAATCGTGATCTGTGGCATGTATACAATTGGGTTACGCTGTATACCTATAAATACAAATCCAAAATAAAAAATATTGTTCTATTCCTCAATGGAGATAAATGAATGTTAAAATAATAGGAACAAATATTCTGATATTTTAGAAGAAAGAAAATCAACATGTATAATATCAAAATATATTACCTTGAAACAAATAATACCCATCATAATTTTTAAATGTGTTATTATCCCTTCAAAAGTTGGTTATTGTATGTATATATTGTATATATTCTATATCTATTTGATAGTACAGAATCAGTAATACTGTTTACATAAATAATTAATGTTTATTATTATGGGGATTTAATATAGTTCAGAGAGCATAATTTCTGGTAAATTACATTGCAAGTTCAATGAAAAATTCATACAAAGTTGTTATCATAATCTTCTATACATACCTGGCTACTTGTTAGAAGCCTATAACTATTATAATATCAGGATTACAATATCCAAATATTAATTAAACTACTTCTCATAATCATTTTTAACAACAATATTTCAATAACTATAATTAGTATAAAATTTTCATCAAATATAAATAATATATTTTGAATAATAAAATTACAAAAACAATTTAATCAAGGAAAATAGTCTTAATCTTACCATAGCCATTAATACAAATTATTTGTGGCTATGGTAATTCTCTAAAATACTATTACACAATTATGATAAATTATTTTAAAATATGTAGTAACGCAAATACAAGGAGGTAGTTGGACTCAATTTTAAAAGACAGGAAAATAATTTTTGTCGATGTGAATTATTATCATAATACGATATGATATACCAATATTTCTCCAAATTGTGAATATTGCCTTCGCACTCATTAATTTCATTCGGGATCTTGTAAAATTTAATTATAATAGTTTGTTCTGTTTTTATTTTACAAAATTAGATAGACATTTTCCTACCAGCATAGAAAAATGTTCATCGTTTGATATACCTTTTATGAATTTATTCAACCTCAGGAAAAGCAATTTATAATTGTAAAGGAGTGTCTGATGACTTAAAATATATATCAATTACACCTATGGTTAAAGGAACTGATGACCTTGTCATATCATCAGCTCAACTATGATAATAAGAGAAAATACCTAGTGCCTGGCTGATTCAATTCAAAGATGGCAGTAATGCACTATTGTTTTCAATTTCATGAAAGATTAAGTTTAGGAGTCAATACATTTCTGAAAGGCTAAACTTATTATCTAACATCTCTTCTAATTTAATATATCCATCAATTATATTTTTCCATTATTCAATATATTATGTTGGGTTTTTTATTTGTACTTTCTTTCATAGATCTTATAAAATCTTTTTTAATAGTATTAGATGATTAGATAAGATATAGTCAAAATAGATATCAAATCTGTTTGTTTATTATAAAATAGATTTTAGGTTATTATCAAAAATATTAACTGTTTACATTGGATATGGATTTATTAACTCTTTCGAATTACGAAATAAAGAAAAGACATTTCAAGATAAGGAATATTTTAAATTCAATATAACATATTTCTAGCATTTTTAAAAAATTCGAACTCAAATCTATACGTTGATTGCAGATATATTATTGAGGTATTCCATAGTCCTTCTGCTCTGAAATTATTTATATTCTATCATTATGTGCATAGTAGCATGGATATTTTCTGTTTCTAGATCACTGAATAACTATATTATGGTAGTAAGTGATAATCTCTATAATAGTGGACCAACACAAAGGGCATTGAATGGCGTTAGATACCCATACAAAAAGGGACATTATTATAGAGAATTAGTATAGTTATTCAGTGATACAATATAATGCACATTTCTCACAAATAAATTTTTGGCATTAGTTAAGATCATAATTAAATGTCTTAAGGTATATACTTCATTCTCTTTTTACATTCTTAAATTTTATAGCATGTTTTCATTCTATCAAGTAATTTTTTCCTAATCAAAAAGTAAAATTACTTGCTTACAATTAATATATTTAAAAACCTTTTAGAAGATAATTGTATACTTGCGCTTAAATGATTAAAAAGTTCAATCAAAGGTAGTAAAATAGGTTTGGTTAAAGAATAAAGGAAATGAATAGAATTCTGTGAAAAGCGAACGATAATACTAATGAAAACCAATTAAAAAAAGGTGGCGATGTCCTTGATAGAGGACTATTGCGACTATTGCCAAAATTCGCAATAGATTAGAATCAAATAGCATCTTATTAATGATCAGATTATAATATTGGATTTCTTCAATATACTAGAACTGTACCTATACAACGGTATTGATACATTTTAGTCAATACAGTAATTACTAACATGTTCACAATTTACCAATCAACCCAGTTAATAATATCAGAAATTTAGGAACTGAATAAAATATAAATAAAAACTTGATTTAAAATATATTTTTATTTTTAGTATATTTATAAATTATCAAGAAATAAGAAAAAGGAGAGTGAACAGAAAAAATATTCACTCAGAGAATCTCATTTTTTCTATAATCGTTGTTTAATCTAAATTTAATTTACCATTTCATTCAATTATCAGAGAATAAAAGATCTACAACAACAAATATATCATAAAAATATTGAATTTTTACGATTTCTGATTGTAATAATAGTTGAATATACTAAATGTTTAAAAGGATTTAAATGTATATTAATGATATGAAGATTATTCTTTTCTTTTTGCTGACTGGAATTTTTTTCGTTCCACACGTATTTGCTCAAACAAGTTCTCTAGATGAAATGATGACTCATATGAGGTTCACTCATTCTCAATTATCAAATAACATCGACGATGTTATCGAATTGATCAAATCCAATAATACTTCAGAAGCCCTCACTCTCCTTCAAGGTATGGATATTAAAATTAAGCATATGAATACTATGTTTAGCGATCTTGTATGGGAAATGTCTAATAAGGGTCATTAATACTCTAAAACTTACATTAAATTACACACCCAAATTTTTATTCATTAAAATGAATATGCATTTCAGAACATATAATGAGAATTTGTAAAACTAATAAATATTATTTGTTTTTATAATCATTACAATATATTATTTTAACTTTTTTCCAAGTCAGATAGGCAATTTGTCATACCTTTCTCCTAGATTATTTGGCACATAAATAGAAGGAATGGCAGGCTATGACAATTAATTAAATAAATTGTCTCCAATCATATGAGATATTAATATACATTCATTTACTACATCGAGAAAAATCATAAGGATTCATCGAAAAGCTATACCTTCTACTTTTGCTCATAGCCATTAATATTAGCTGATTATGGTTTTATCAAATAAGATAAAAGCTTAATATTTCTAAAATTTAATACAAACCCAGTTAACGTTTTGATATTAAAAGGAAAAATTTTATAGTAGTTGAATTTAGGTATCCAATTTATGTATTCATAAATGATCTCATTAATAGTCGCATTAGTATTATCTTATTTGTCTATAAGTTTAGTTTTAAAGACTCAAGATCTAATTATAGTAGATTAACAAGTAGGTAGTCCATTATTAAAAAAGTTGATTTCAATAATATTATCGTATATAGGAATATCATTAATGTTCAAAGTATACTAGTGACGAAATACATATCAATTGAATAATATGACCTCTCTTCCAAATATAATAAATAAAGTTAAATAATTTGAAATTAAAACAGTCATTCAAACACTAGATGATTCTTTGATAATTGATAAAACTAAGTGATTAAAGAAGATTGTCTTGTGTATTTTGTTATAAGTGATTTATGTTGAGGAAATAATTTAGTTAATGTTTTCATATCTCCTAACTTCCAATCTTTGTAATCAAATCCTGGAGAAACAGTACAACCAACTAATGAATAAGAATTGTGGTTATCTAGAGCTGCTGCAAACCAACATCCTGACTTAACAGTTGCTTGAATGGTATGGCCTTTATCAATATTATGTCCTAATCTGACTAGACGCAATCTTCCATTTGGTTCAATTATATACAATGTCAAGCTACTGCCAATATAAAAATGCCAGATTTCATCAGATTTCATTACATGAAAAGATGAAAAGTCATCTCCTTCAAGTAAATAATAGATAGCAGTACAAACATGCCTAGGCTCATCATATTTAGACATGTTTACTAATTCTTCAGATTTGTAGGACTCTATGAAGTATCCACCTTCTGGATGTTTCTGAAGATTCAATTTGTTGATCCAATATGCACTTTCTTTATCCAACACTAATGTATATCCAATAGATTTAGTATGTATATGTTATACTATGGATGAGTTAGGCATTGGACAAATACATAATGTAAGTTTCGACCATCTTTGATTATTTATTAAATTACCTTATTGAAACGCACTGACGATAAGAATGGATTGGCAAGTCTTTCCCATTTAATAAATAGAAAAATATGTTTTAGAATATAGTCACAGCAGAAGAACTACAAGATATGTTATATTTGGTTCGGAAGGAGATAATTAACGAATTTTTTTATGTATTTTGAAGTTCTGCATGAGTACATTCCTCTATTAATTTGAAGAATGGCGTACATATGGGTGTTAATGTTACAAAAAGTCACCTAACACCCACTTTAATGCTTTTTGATTGTATTATTTATAACTTTTAAATAAAATATTGCGTATAATGTTCGAGAATAAGCTAAGCCTCGTAGAAATCAAATATTGTCTGTCATTTGTTGGTAAGCCCGATAAAACTAGTCTCTACAACGACCACCTACAACCGAGCTGCCAACATTACAATTTTTAAAGGAAAAGATATTTAAGGGATTTTATACAAATAATTATACAGATGGGTTTTAAAGATTTTTTGGAAAAGTTAGGTATAAAACGGAAGAAGAAAAATTCTGATTCAATTGAACATACTAATCCGTAAAAATTAACAATTAAATAATTTTGAAACAACGCTGCTGGTAATAAAAAACCTAAGATAATTTTCGAATTTTTCTAAGATGTAGACCCTTCGGGGGTCTGGCGGTAATAATTTTCTTTTCTGAGATTAGCTTATCAAGTGATTGCTCGATCGTATTCTCGTGAAGATTTGTCTTAGACCTCAAATGTAATACCGCTTCTCGATGCTTCAGTATGTCATTTTCGGGAATCGATGGAAAACAAATTTCGGGTTGTAATGACATAACACGTTTTCCAATTTTATAGACCTCAATTTGGTTCAGTTTTGAAAATACCTTGTCATTAATCTCGTAATTCATTGTCCTTCTCCCCTCACTTTAATTGGTTCAAAAACCAGCCTGTTCTTAGGATATACATAACTATACAAATAATCTGAATCTGAGAGGTTTGCATTTTCAATTTGGTTTTGTACTATATTTATTGAACATGTGTGACCCTTCGTAATTTTGCGAATCAATGGTTTGGTATTTTAGAGTAGATCCAAACATGTACTCATAAACGTAAATAACAAATTTTTTCTCTTCAGAATACTTTTCGTTGTATTCTTGAGCCATTGCTGGATTTGAAAGAATATTCAGATTAACGAAAGGTGCTGGTAATATCCATACATAAACTAGTTAAAAGTCCAAAAGTGAATATTCGTGACTTGTGCACATCATTTTTAGACTGTTAAAATATAATAACTTAATCTCGGGTTCGGTGGTTCTCATAACGCTAGCATTATGAGTTCACAAGAATTAAATTGTGTTTAATCATCTAGGGATGAGGTTAAATCAACCACATTTACAATATATATTTATCTCATTTTATTTTTTTGTTGATAATATGAAGACAGTCCTTAGAACATATGAAAAAAAATTGTTACACATAAAAAAATAAAGAAGGTTAGTTTGTCTAATTAAAGTCTCCTACTGCAATAGAGATTGGTCCAGTTCCTGCTGGAAAGTTAGTTGCTGTACCAAATGAGCCTGTACCTTTACCTAAGAGTATAGAAACGTTATCGGAGCGAAAGTTAGCTACTGCTAAATCTAAAAGGTGCTGTTCTATAATTACATTCTCTATTGTACATAAATGTGGATTACCAATTGTTATGTTTCCTTGAGATGTGATTAACTAATTTTTTTTTAACAGAGTGTTAGTTAATGAGACAAACTATACTGTAGAATTGGAAGGTAATAACTTAATTTGTAAGATGTTACTCTAAGCAGGCTATTAAATTTGATTTAATTATAGAAATTAATCTTTTTTTAGAATCTTTTTCAGAATTGTTAACTAGATAAATGTTTTAAAAAATTTTAATATAAAAATCAAATATAAGTGGATGACAAATGATATACAATAAATTGTTTCTAATATTACCGACAGTAGCAGCAACAATCTTTCTTGGAACAGTGCTAGCTTTATCTACATCCACTGTATCAGCATTTGGCCAAGCAGAAAGTATGAATCAAACAATGAACAAAGCTG
>DASQLB010000267.1:0-3535 GCA_035630235.1 Nitrososphaeraceae archaeon
CAAAACCAAGGTAGTGTTTCTTGACTATTATGTAACTTTTACAAAAATGACAATTATAGTTGGAATCTAAATTGACTCAATCATACCAATTTAGCTACTTTTTGTTCTATATCAAAAAACCATTAGGTGATGCAATAATCCTCATTACATGTTCTTACTAATCCAGGTATATCAATGAGACTGTCTCCTCCTCAACCATTGCTCTTATCAGATCTGAATATAGCCCTAGTTGTTCCATTTTTTTCTATAAGAAAATTTTATTTTCAATTATATCAAGCAATATAACTTTTGAGACGATAAACTATTTCACTATAATTTTTTTATAAAAAACATTTTAAAAATTAGAGTTACTGGATTATTAAAACAGGCTTACTAAAATTTCTTTTATATGTCTAGCATCGCTATTAATGATCAAAACCAAATATAATACGATGAACTGTCGATAATACTATTAAATCAAAATCATTACATTAATTGCAGTCGCTCTTTCATTAGCTGTATTTTTGTCTATTAGAAATTTATAAAAAATTTTCTAGAATCTTTTTACATTTTTGTTTCTTCAAAATCTAATAATTCTTCAATAATTCTTAAAGTTTTAATCTGATGAATAGTCTTAACTTAACAGGACCCTAAGATATAAATGATAATAAACAAGTTATATCACATCTACAAATAATTTGATTAATAATTTATCAGCTTGCTAAAAAGTATTTAAAAAATAAAGTTTGAATTCCTAATTTCTATTTATTTTTTGTCGTTTATTCTACAATAGGTTTTGTATATGTAAGATGTACACTTCCATTCAACAGTGCTATTGAGATTTGAATTGTATCATCATTCAATTCCTTTTGTTTTTTTAAGAGATATTTTGCTCCCTTTTTTTCAAATGCTTTATTTAATTTTCTTGCTAATTTTTCCAATTCCGGATAATAAACATTGTTCATTGTTGAAGGTGGAGCGATACCTTTTGAAAGGGTATTAAAAAGTGCATATTCAAAAGTTTTATCAGGCTGAAGTTTTGGATTTGGAATATCTATCTGTTTGTCATATTTGACTCTGTTTTCTGCTAATGAAGTATATATACCAGAAATATTGGACTTGCCACTAGACTTCTTTTTGTTTATATTCTTTTGTTTTGCCACTAATTATACATATTCTCCATAGATATAAAAATATCTTTCAATTAACGAATATTGATAAACATGGTAGATAGAAGCATGTAATGTCTTGAGATTAAGACACTATCTACATTCACCATTAGAGAAGAGTTTGATTGAAAGGGTAATACAGTATTTTAAGGATAGAAGTGAGAATTTTGATGACTACTATCCATGGATGGAACAAGAATGCAATCTATTTCATGTATATAACTGGATACAATTCTTTATCTCTATGTATAATGTTACAACATCTAAAAAGAATTATTCTATTAATGAATTGTATGAAGAGATGAAGATATCTTAAATTAACAGTGGCTTAATGCACATTGAATTTTATATTCTTCTGAATTATATCAGAATCCTCTATTATATCATTTATACCTCAGTAACTTTTCTCCTTATTTAATGGAAATATATTAAATTTCTAACGTAATATTGATATATAATTGATTATTGGAACAGCAAGTTTATCAAAAAAATTTTGTTAACTTATAGAATACACTTATTAGTATATAGATTAGTATGATGTATATTGTAAATATTAATTAATCACTTATCCTAATGATATAGAAGCCATTAATCTCTGTTTTGCATTCATCAGGAGAAGTAATTTTCAATTCATAACTTGCTAATTTATTTTCTTCCGATCAATTTATGAAACCATTATCACATTTGATATAGGTGTTTTCCTTCTTTTGATATCTTTAAAAAATAAGGATACCCAAATGAATTAGGTGTATTAGTTATTTTATAGATAGTATACTGATTGAATAACTCTTTTATCGTTTTATTAAAAGGCTCGTTATTAGTTATATAACCATCAATAGTAGGAAATTCAGGTATTTCGTTATTTAGAAACCAATCAAATCCCAATGTAAACCATGCTTGCTCTTTCATAGTTATTTCGGTAATTTCTATAGAGCATTGTGGATCGGTCAAGTTCGATAATGAAATTTGAACAAGTTGATTATCTAAAATCTTGTACTTTTTTATTAGTCTTTTTTTGTCTATTTTTATTGAAGAAAATCTCTCGTACAGTTTGTCTATTTTTGTATTTTCTTTATTATGTAAATCATTCCAATCATATCTGGTCCAGTATTCTAATGATCCTTGAATATTGTTATTGTTCAAAGTATAATTTACTTTATCTTTTCTAATTTTTACTTGTAATTGTTGTCTACTAAATTTTATTCCTAAATCGTCTGACTGAGTAGTTAAATAGTAATCTGACCTTGGTTTCTCTTCAAATGTTTCATTGCCTGGTAAAATATCTTTAAACCATTTATATATATCTGTAGGCAATATACCTTTAATGAACCATCTTAATTCTAATGATCTTAACATTTTGTACCAATTAATTTGATACAAACTATATTGATTATTTATACTTGTAGTATACTATAATTTTATTATTTTATTATTATATATATTATTTATTATTTTATTTCAATATTGATTTATAAAAAAACCTTATTATAGTAAAATAGAATATGGATTAATTATTGTCTATATACCCCATTAAAATTAGAATAAAAGTTCTATTATCGCTATTTTGGTCATATCTTTTAACATTTGTTTATTTACTAAATAGTATCGACTACTTTATATAAAAATAAATAATATAATTTCGTATTGGATTTGTTTATTTTGAGGCATGGTTATGCTGGAAATCGATTATCCGACCCTATGAAAGATATTAAAAGAGAGTTAACTGTATCTGGAAAAAAGGAGGTTGTAGAAATAGCAAAATCTCTTAAAAAATTAGGAGTCAAATTTAATGTTATTTTTTCCAGTCCATTTACCAGAGCATTTCAAACAGCTCAAATTATTGCTGAAGAATATAAATCGACAGAACAAATCGAACAATCTGAAGAACTAAAACCAGATGGAAGTAAAGGATCTTTATATAATAAATTAAGTAAATTAAGTATTGATTCTGTAATTCTCATAGTAGGTCATGAACCTTACCTCAGTGGTATGATAAATGATATTATATCAAATAATGATGTTGATAGAAATTATGACAAGAATCACAATACTAATATCATACTCAAGAAAGCAGGTCTATCAAGGATTAAGATAACTTCTACTGTTCCCAAATTTAAAGGAGAATTAAGATGGTTACTTACACCAAGAATTTTAAAGAAAATTTAATAGCTATTTTCTTTCATTAATTTTTATTGTGATTCTTGGATATATATTATTGTAATAAAACAATAGTTCTTATTCATTTAACTATATTACAATACAGATCTATATTTTATATATAAAAAATCTTAAAATCCTATACTGTATTTCATTTATTATCTGATTTAATTGGAACTTTTTATCCTCCGTCATGGAGAAACATCAAAAAGACTATCTAGATCAGGTGG
>DASQLB010000268.1:0-20319 GCA_035630235.1 Nitrososphaeraceae archaeon
TAATGCTTTCAAAATAAGTTTATCTAGTGATTTCAATTTTATCCCGAGATTTTTAATATGATACTTCATAAATAATATATATTCGTTTGAGGACAAAATAGAAATATAACGTAACTTCATGTCTATGAATCTATTTTTCTATTTATATAACATTGAATGACTAAAAAGTGTTGCATAGTATCTTCTCATAATGCTTTTATAGGGTTTATCTATATTAGATAGTGAATTTGGTTAAATTTTGTCCTGAATGCGGTGGAGATTTAAAAATGGATACGTCTACAAAAAATTTTACTTGCAAAAGTTGTGGCCTCTATGCTTCAAGAGACAAAATTGAGGAATTAAAAGATAAATCAGAAATTAGTTCTCCAGATTCTAAACAAAGAACGCATGATGATTATTTGGACTGGTGGCAGTCCTCAAAAAAAGAAAAACAAAGAAACTAATTTTAAATATTAAAAGAATTCTTCGGTTTTCTCACTCATTTCTTTTTGTAATGAGATCATCTGTTCTTCTTTTCTAGTTCTTAAAACTGTCATTAATTCTGTTTCCTTTATATAATTAATCGATAATATTTTATTCACAATTATATCTCTCAAATTGTCCAAATTTTTTGTTCGAATTTTAATTAGCAAATCAAATTTGTCGTAAATTTCATGTATTTCTAATATTTCATCGATTTTCATAAGATTGTTAGTCGTTTCCTCTGTTCTTCCTCTTTCAATTTTCAAATTAATAAATGCTAGATGGTCATATCCAAGCAAATCATTATCTACAAAAATAGTAAATTTTTTTATAACACCCAAGGACAATAGTTTTTTGACTCTGGTATGGATAGTTGCATCCGAAATCCCAATTTGTTTAGCCAATTCTACAAATGGTAATGAGGAATTTTTACTCAAAACATCCAAGATCCTATAGTTAATATAATCTAAAACATTTGGCTTGATATTCATATTTTTCACATATCTTAATAAAATATATTATTATTCATTTTAATCAATGTTTAAAATGTGCTTTGAAAATCTAGTTTAAATTAAATAACCTATCAGCAACTAAAAACAGTCATATAAATGCAATATTCTCTATGTTCAAAATGTCAAAAGATACAGGGGATATATTTTCGACAATATTCAGGCGAATATCTTTGTAGATCTTGTTTTATAATATCAATTGAAGAAAAAACCTCTAGGATTATTTCAAAATTCTCAATGATTAATTATGGAGATAAAATTGCAGTCGGTGTTTCAGGGGGTAAAGACAGTCTTTCTTTGCTACTAGTTTTGAATAATATCTTTGAAAGAAAGAAAACTAATGATATCATTGCAATTACAATAGATGAAGGAATTGATGGATATAGAAATGAATCTTTAAGAATAGTTAAAGACTTTTGTTCTAAGCTAAATGTAAAAAATGAAATTTTTAGTTATAAAGAACTTTTTGGATTGAATATGGATGAATCTATGTTATTACGTCCTTCTGAAAAAATGACTTCTTGTTCTATATGTGGTACTTTTAGAAGAAGAGCTATAGATATAGCTGCTGATTATGTAGGAGCAAATGTTATAGCGACAGGCCATAACCTGGATGATCATCTTCAATCTTTTATGATAAATATTATAGCAGGAGATGTGAATAGAATAGGATGGATATATCCAGAACCGATTTATTATGGTAAACATGAGCTAAAAAAAATTAAACCATTCATAGAAATTTATGAAAGAGAAATAGTTTTTTATGCACTTCAACAAAACATTCCATTTCAATCCGAACAGTGTCCATATCAAGATGAAAGTATCAGAAGTGAGATAAGAGAATTCTTTAATTCTTTAGAGGAAACCCGATCGGGTGCTAAATATAACACTTATAATTCTCTTTTAAAAATATCTAAAATACTAAAAAATTATGATAGTTCAGTGAAAAATAAATGTAGAATATGTGGACATGATTCGACTAGACCAGTTTGTTCAGTTTGTAAAAATATCGAAATTTTAAAAAATGACTAATAACAAATATAATGTAATATCGTTAATTAATGATTGCGGAGGCAGGGAGGATTGGGGTGCTAGCCGTACCCTTCTCTGGAAATCGGCTTTATGCCAGGATCAGTAACTATTAGATAAATCCTTGGATGGGAATCTCCTGCGTATCAAGTTAAAATGAAACTACGCCGAACTGGATGGATATGAGCAGCGAACCATGCGAAGGTGTGGGATTGACTGTTAATTCTCGAAATGGGTGAGGTCCGGGAGGGAGCAACCCTAAGGTGACATAACCATGCTGGTTCGTCTACGTGGTGGATCATATGAGATACGAGATTGGGATTATTATCAAAGGTGGTACTAATAGGCTGCCTTCGCATTAATGGTAATTTATAATATTTCCAATTCTTTATTTTGAGGCAATTTGCTTTAATTTTATAACCAGTGGCGTATCTTTAAAAAATCATCCATAGGTTCTTTTTTTAAAATCCTAATTAGTGCTTCAGCTTGTGGTACAGAAAGTAATGGTTTACTAAAATGATTGTCTGTAGCTATTCGGGGACATGCGACTTGAATATAAGCATCTATCCCTTTAAAATTTCTTAATCTTTCTTCAGTAATTTCTGTTAACGCAATTAATTGTGTATCCTTCCCCAAGACTTCCAAAGACTTCTTAAATTTTAATGCTTTTATCTTTGAGAATTGTCCTTCCTTTAAGCCTATTATTATTCCAATTTTGTTTGCCTCTTGCGCTTTATAAATTGATAAAATCGCTTTCTTTTCCATAAGTCTGGCCTTGTCATTTACTAGTTGAAATTCATTAAAGTATGGATCCAACATATAAGTAGGCTTTTCTGTCGACATTGCGATACTTACAGAGTGAAACATACTTTGGCCTAAGAAAACATAAGCATCTATACTCTTTTTAATATCATGTGCTGGGTAAAATTCACAGCCAAAAACTTGACCATCATTCAATTGTCCCTTACCATCACCAATTACTATTTTAAATCCATGATTTTCTAATATTTTTCTCGAAGGGTGTAATTGATTTAAATGCTGGCTATCTGTAACTATACCTAATGTTTTATATTCTTGATTTGCTGGATCTTTAGCAAATTTTTCTACTACTACATTGAAATTCACATCATCGTATGCATTAATCATAATTACTTTTTTATCAATAGTTTCCATAGAAATTGTATGTCCAATGTTAAACAACAGATCTGCACCTAACATATCCGCAGCATGCGTATTCACATCGCAAGATCCCCAACAGGTATCACCTATTATATAGGCTGGAATATCAAATAGTTTCATAATTCTCATTCCTGTGTCTTGCATTTTGGGAAATAATGCCTCTGGGCCGTTGAGCGCGACGGATAAAGGTTTTCTTTTTCTAATTACTTCGAAAATTTTATCTTCATCAATTAAAATCAATCTACAATCTCATATAGCTTAATAATCTCTCCCATATTATTATTCATATAATTATCAATCATGTAAGGCTAGTTTACTGTGTAAAAGGAAATAATATAGATGATTATTATCATATTGGTCTTGACAAAAATAGGAGATGTTTCTATTAATAGGAATTCTGTCAAAATCATGGGAATATTGAATCTTAGTCCTGAATCTTTTTATAAAAATTCAATTAAAATCAATCTCAATAGTATTTCTTCTTATGTGAAAAAGTTAGAGAAGGACGGAGCAGATATAATCGATATAGGGGCAATGTCAACTGCTCCCTACCTAAATACAATAACTTCTTCTCAGGTTGAAATTTTGCGATTAAAAAAAGCTATTAAGATGATACGTAACAGTTGTCAACTTCCTTTATCTGTAGATACTCCTCGAGCGAGGGTAGCCGAGGAGGCAATAATGATGGGAGCAAATGCGATAAATGATGTTTGTGGACTAAAATATGATCCTGAAATGGCTACAATTGTATCAAAATACAATATCCCGGTAATAATGGGGGCATATGAAAAAAACCCGAGTTCAATTCTAACGGCAAAATCTTTTTCAACGAAGAAAATCCTTAATGATAGTATAACAATCGCACAAAAAGCTGGAATTAAGAAAACTAATATTATAATAGATCCATCTATCGGGTTTTTTAGAAAAGAAGGTAATAATCCTTTTTTTACAAAAATAACAAAAATACCATGGTATCGTCGAGATATTGAAATTATCTCTAATCTGAAAGAACTCACAAAGCTCTATTTTCCCATTTGTATTTCTCTTTCGAATAAATCCTTTCTAGGAAAACTTATGAATCTCAGGATAAATGAAAGACGTATCCCATCTTTAATAATGGAAGTTATCGCAGTAATGAATGGTGCAACAGTTATTCGCACTCATAACGTTAAGGAAACTGTATTAGCATTAGATGCTTTACAATTGCTAGGTTGATATATTTTAAATTGCTTCCTCCATACTGAAACTAATAACATTCAATTCGATTAAACTAAAACGGTTTAAATTGAAATTGATGCAAAACTTATAATTCTTCCTTGACATACAAGAAATTGAATATTGAATATTAGAGAAGGTCTAACTTTTGACGATGTATTATTAATCCCAAAACGTTCTCCAATTATTTCTCGATCTCAAACTAATTTGAAAACCAGATTATCAAGAAACATCAGTTTGAATATTCCTGTTATCAGTGCCAATATGGATACAGTTACCGAGTCACCTATGGCCATAGCATTAGCAAGAGAAGGAGGTGTTGGAATTATACATAGATTTATGACAATACAGGACCAAGTAGATGAAGTTCTAAAAGTTAAAAGGTCTGAATCTGTTATGATAGAACAACCTTATACCATTAGTATAGATTCATCTGTAGGCTATGCAAAAAAAATTATGCACGATTTTGGGATATCTGGTCTCCTTATTGAAAAAGATAAGAAACTAGCAGGAATCATTACTAAAAGAGATCTTTTATTTGAAACTAATTTTGATAATAATGTTACTTCAGTAATGAGTAAAGACGTGGTTTTCGCCGAATTGGGGACTACCATTGAAAAAGCTAAAGACATTTTACACAAGAACAGAATTGAAAAACTACCTATAATTGATAAAGATAAGCAGATCATCGGATTGATAACTAGCAAAGATATTTTAAAAATGGAAGAGTTTCCTAATGCTTCTAAAGATAAAAAAGGGCGTTTGCTGGTAGGGGCTGCTGTGGGAGTCAAGGGAGATTATCTCGAGAGAACAGAAGCATTATTGGATGCAGGTGCAGATGTTATGGTTGTTGATATAGCTCATGGTCATAGTGATAATGCCATAAATTGCGTTCATTTAATAAAAAAAGCATTCAAAGATTGTGAGTTGATAGCAGGTAACATCGCTACTGGCAATGGTACTGAAGATTTAATTAGAGCTGGCGTTGATGCTGTAAAGGTTGGCGTAGGATCAGGTTCAATATGTATAACTAGGGTTATTACTGGTTCAGGGGTTCCTCAATTAACCGCAATTTTGGATAGTGTAAAAATTGCTAAAAAATATGACATTCCAATAATTTCTGATGGAGGTATTCGAAATTCAGGAGATTTAACCAAAGCACTAGCTGCAGGTTCTTCATCTGTAATGGTAGGAAGTCTTTTAGGAGGAACAGATGAAAGTCCAGGAAAAACACTAGTTAAAAATGGTAAAAAGTACAAGATCTATAGAGGAATGGCCTCTTTTTATGCATCATTGGGAAGAAAGTATCGTGAAGAGGGAGAACAAATAAAGGAGTCAGACGAACTTAATGATTATGTACCAGAAGGGGTGGAAGCAATGGTATCTTATAAAGGAAGTGTAGTAGAAATTATACGTCAATTAGTTGGAGGTTTGCGTTCAGGGTTGAGTTATTGTGGGGCAAAAACTATCGATGAAATGCAACAAAATGCTGAATGTGTACGAATAACAACAGCTGGCTATATTGAAAGTCAACCACATGATGTTAACGTTATGTAAAATTATTTTGTTATAGGAATCATCGAAATTTTAGATATTCTTAGATATTTATATGCGATACCAATCTTATCTATTCTAACTAAAACTTTTTCTTGCTATATCATTGTTGTTAAAAATACAAGATCTATTAAATTATATAATGTAATTTTATTATCATATATATATTGTCTATTGATGTAACAGTCCAGGTATTAAAGGAAAATGTTGGAAAAATTATAATGATCAAACTAAAAGGAGATAAAGTGGTTAAAGGTGTACTCAATAAATTTGATCAGCATATGAATCTTGTATTGAGTGATGCTACAGAATATAAAGCTGGAGAACAAACTAGATTGGGTAATATTCTCCTAAAAGGAGATAATATAATAATAATATCTCCACAAGATTAATTTTAAAGTTATTTATTTTTCTTTGATTTTTATAAAATGATTTAATTATTTTCATAAATTATTTTCGGTGCGTGGACTTTGGTCTTCATCTCATGTAATACATGATCAGTTCGCCCATCGATTGCCACGCACCGATAAAAGACTTAATGATCACCCGAAAATTAAAGTGTACTGAGTTTAACCATTTGGTTATCAGCATCAACCGTAACTTTTGTATTATTATTTAATGATTTAAAACTTGCACCTGTTCCATCTACAAGTGGAATATCTGAAATTGCACACCCTGATGCAGTTATAATGTCACATTTATTAGTACAAATAATTGCTTTTGGGTTGACACCATTGATTTTTAATGAATAAAAAACATAAGCTCCTACACTACTACCAATACAGTTAGGGAAAATAAGAATCCTATTTTTAAGTGTTTGATTAAATAAATCATGCTCTTTGTCTTTTATCTCTCCTGATTTTGTATCTAACATTGAGAGCATATTTAAGGGTTTATTAGATAAGAGTGCTAAACCTTCTGCCTTTCCCCCAACAATTTTTTTGCAATATATATTCATCATAATTAAATTATTCACAGTATTCTTTTATTATAGATTTCATATCTTTTAAAGAAACATCAATTTTGTTTGAATGTTTCATATAATATGCGCATTTTATACTATTTGTTACGATTGAATCGTAATCATTTTTTGTTATTAAAGGAGTCAAACATGTGCAGGAATCACAAGTAATGTCTGCTCCTGCCTTTCTTAAATTTTTGATCATTTCTTCGTTACATTCTGTTACAGAACGAGGACAAAATATCATACATGGTTTTTTGAATTTTTTTCCATCTGTTAAGTGACCAAGCATGTTTAGTTCGTGTAAACCTAATTGAGGACTTCCAAATACTATTAAATCTCCTTTTTCAGCTGTATTTAAATCATCTTTTACATGTGTTATCTCAGATTTACCAAAAGAGATTCTTTCACAATCCTTAATCTTATTAGTAAACATCCCACACATACCTGATGTTCCAATTCCTGCAGAAATAGCTTTTGAATTGATAATATCTAAACTCTCAGAATTAATTTCCAAACCTACACAAATATCATTTGCCATTTTACCAGCAAAATAACCTAATAGACCAAAGTCAGATTCTGTTTTTATGTCTATGTCTGGCTTTATACTAACAGACGGTTTTCTAAGATCGTTAATTAATAAGTCAGAATACGGAGTCTTGCCCGTTATGGCACTTGCTAATGAACTCAAGGAACTTTCCTTATTCGACTTGATTCCTAATATAGAATTTACAAATACTGCTGCATTACTTTCTGCAAAACTAACGATCTCCCCTTTTTTTGGCAAATCGAATATTTCATAAGGGATACAAGTGAAAGAAGGTTTTACACCCAAAGATAAATAAGAATTTATAATTGACAGTTGGTTAGATTTAAAATCTTCGGAAATGTTATTGTCTTTCTTTGAGTCAAATCCCATTGGATTTAGCGTTGTAGTGACTTTAACTTTAGTTTCTTTATCCAACTTTGAAAGAAATTTTACTCCAGCTTCTCCTATTGTGTTAAAATTAACTCCTGAAATATGCGCCCATTTGATAGGGATTAGTTTTGTTGCATTGTTAGCATTTCCTATTGCAACAAGTATTTTATAGGCTAACTTCAACCCATCACCATATTCTCCTTGTAATGCTCCCTCCTCTTTTCTTGTAAGTTCCATTCTATAAATTCAGAAAATAAAACATTCTTATCATTTAAAAGTTCTTATTATTCTTTTAAAATTTCACATATCAAATATACAACATGTTAAATTTAACAAATAGTCTATTAATAAGCTATTAATTATATAAAATGTGCAATTTGTAACCTGGTTCCCATATTATCAAGACATTAGAGAAAAAATGGGTTATAGTACCGAAGAAGATCAAAAGGCTGCATATACATTATCAAATTTAATAAAAAGAAAATTTCTAAACCCTAAAGTATTGAATAAAAAGATAAAAGGTAAACGAATATTGGTTATTGGTGCTGGACCAAATTTAGATCTCTACACCTCTTTTATCAAAAAAAATAAATCATTTGTTAAGATAGTCGCAGATGGTGCGGTAAAATTTTTAATTGAGAATAAAATCAAACCTGATATCGTTGTTACAGATCTGGATGGAGATCCTCGTTTTCTGATAAAAGCGGAAAAGCTTGGGGCAATTATAGTAATTCATGCACATAGTGATAATATAGCTTTAATGGAACAATATATTCCTAAATTCAGAAGAATTATTGGAACAACTCAAGTAATGCCTGTTCCACACGTTTTTAATTTTGGGGGATTTACAGATGGAGATAGGTGTGTATTCCTTGCTGAGGAATTTATGGCAAAAGATATTGTATTAGTGGGAATGTTATTTGATGATATTATAGGCCCATATTCAAAAGAAACAATAAATAATGTTAAAGTTAAAAGAGAAAAACTCCAAATTGCAAAAAACCTTTTACAAGTTCTTGCTAAAAATTCTAAATCAAATCTCTTTGACACTTCTAAAAAACCTATACTTGGTTTTAAGCCTTTTAAAATCATGCCTTAATTTTCTCAAATGGAAAGTTGTGTTATGGTAATTAAGAATTAAATTAAAAATAAATTGTTCCTTGTTTAATCATCAATGTAATTTATAATAATTATATAATTTCAAATTTTTTTTGAAATGTCTTGGTATACTTTCATAATTTATTAGGAAAAAAGATTACTGATTATGTTAGTTGGTATTATTATGAGATAGTAGTATAAGGAGACCACAACAATTTAATTGGTTCTATATTTAAAATATAGTTAAATTTATTATCTAATTTTTTATTTTAGGAATTTGTATGATATTAATAAAAAGGTAAAAACAACTTTATACTCTTTGATTATATGTTACATTGAATGTTAAATTATTCAGAAGAAGATATTAAAAATGCTGCAGAATTGAGAGACTGGGTATTAAAGCAACTCTCAGATAAGCAAGAAGAAATAGATAGACTTAAACGTCTTCTTCTACTTATTGATAACTTATTGAAGCAGGAAAGTTTTAAACCTGCTTCTAAACTTGAACGTTCACTAAATAACACAGCTAGTTCTACTATTAGCGCAAAACAAGAACAAGTTAATCGTAACAAACCTACTATAAAAACTGAATACAAAAAACATAATTCTGATACTTTAAATGAAAATGTATCCACTTTCACAGAAACAAGGGAACTTAAGAGACTTAAAGATAATTTATCATTAGCTAAAGTGAATATTTCTTCACAAACAATAGAGATAATTCCAGAGAAGGATTTATTATTCAGTACAGAGACTCCTCCATTCAAATCATTTTTTATAAAAAGGATATTAGAAGGAATGATCACTCAAGATCGAGATAAAAATCATCAAAATGATTCTTTCAATCATGACCTAATGAACTATTTTATCGATGAACATGAAGGAAGAATTAAAAAGATAACAATAAACAATTATAGAGAAAAAGAAAGACTAACTGATATTATTAATACCTCTGCATGGGTCTTTACAAGAATGTTAGAAAAAGATAATACTTTTGGAAATAGAACGTAAATTGGATAAAATAATTATTCTAGATTTCGGATCTCAATATAGCCATCTTATATGTAGAAGAATAAGAGATGCAAATGTTTTTTGTGAAATTTATCCATATAATCTCACCGCTGATCAAGTTAAAGAGCTGTCTCCAAATGGTATAGTTTTTTCTGGTGGGCCAGCTAGTGTATATGCTGAAAATTCTCCCAAACCTGATAGAAATATATTTGAACTTGGAATACCTATTCTTGGAATTTGTTACGGCCACCAAATAATTGTGGATAATTTCAAAGGGAAAGTTAAAAGATCTCAAGCTCGAGAATATGGAAAGGCAGTTTTGACAATAGATGATACATCAGACCTTTTTATTAATTTAGACGGAAGTATCGATAGTTGGATGAGTCATGGAGATGTAGCGGATAAGACTCCAAATGGATTTAAAGTATTAGCTCACACAGAAAGTTCTTTCGCAGCAGCAATTGGGAATCAAGAAAAGAAATTCTATGGACTTCAATTTCATCCTGAAGTTGTTCATACTGAGCGTGGTGCTGAAATATTGAAGAATTTTTCTATCACTATTAGTAAAGCAAAACCAGAATGGGATATGACAAATTTTGTCAAATCTACCATTGAACGTATAAAGAAAGAAGTGGGAAATGATAAAATATTGTGTGCCGTTAGTGGTGGTATAGATTCTACTACTGTAGCAGTTCTCTTAAATCGTGCTGTTCATGATAATTTGCAATGTATCTTTGTCAATCATGGTTTGCTTCGATATGGTGAAGAATCTACGGTAATGAACCTTTTAACAAAAATAGGCCTAAATGTAACTTATATTGATGCTTCACAGAAATTTTTAAGCAAATTAAAAGGGATTACAGATCCTGAAGAAAAGAGGAAGATCATAGGTCACGAATTTATTCATATTTTTCAAGAGGAAGTGAAAGAAAAAGAAGAATTTCGATGGCTAGCACAAGGAACTCTGTATCCTGATGTCATCGAGAGTGGTATTTCAGTAGGACCGGCATCAATAATAAAAACTCATCATAATGTTGGAGGGCTTCCTAGTAAACTAAATCTCAAGGTATTAGAACCATTTAGACATCTATATAAAGATGAAGTTAAAAAAGTTGCCAAGATCCTAGAGGTTCCAGATGATCTTTTAAACAGACATCCTTTTCCAGGCCCGGGACTGGCTGTTAGAATAATAGGAGAAATTACATCGAACAAAATAAGAATTTCAAAACATGCAAGTAAAATTGTGGAGGATGAGCTTACTACTGAAAATTTATACAATTCGGTTTGGCAAGCTTATGCCGCGGTAGGAGATGATAAAGCCGTTGGAGTCGTAGGAGATGAACGCCTATATGGTAATATTGTGACCATAAGAATAGTTAATTCAGTAGATGCAATGACAGCAGATTGGACAAAACTTCCATATCCATTACTTGAAAGAATCAGTAATAGAATTACAAATGAAGTGGATGGAGTATCATGGGTAACGTATGCGATTTCAAGTAAACCACCAGCAACAATAGAGCCACAGTAGTTTACATATTGTGGATAAAGTACATTTAAAATTTATTTTTTATCAAGTAATTTATAGATTTTGTCGATATTACAATGGTTTCTAAGAGCAATACATTAGAATTCTTCAAAAGAAATAATTACCATTAATAATGAACGAAAATCTCTAATGATATTATTATAGATTTCAAGAATATGTAGTGAAAAAACAAATTTTATTGCATACTTATTACCTATAATAACCATTAAAAAATTATTTAGGACATTTTATATTATTTTAGATCTATCTTCTTGAAGATTCGATGCTAACATTTAAAATCATTATGATATTATTATTGGGGATTTTATATGAGTTATAATTTAAAAAAAGGTTTATTTAATTCAACTCTGTTTTGTTAATTGAATTCTATTATAAATTGTCAAAATAAAAATTCAATGAAACCAAAAAGCTCTATATTCCTTATAAATTTGCTATTATGGCATATTAATCATTATGGTATTATAATGACAAAAATATCAACTAAATTAATAAATGGGTCCGGTTATATACTCTTTATGTCTAAAGAATCAATTCGTTGTCCATACTGTGAATCATTATTTAACAATAATGAAGAACTCTCTAAACATATTGATAGGATTCATCTCGGTTCTGGCCTTTTGGAAGGCGATTCAAGGAAATTATGATATATATTAGAGATTATATCTAAAATTCAAATCTTATAAAAGTTCAATTCAATATTTCATACCCTTAATTTTTTATTTAATTTTTTGACCTTGATAAGTTTAATTTATATTGTATTTTCTATTTATAGTATTAATGAAAATTACAACGTTATTTTTTTTATTTATTACGATCTTAACTTTTCTTTATGTAGAACATATAAAAGTTGAAATAATTTATGCATTAACTAATAGTTCTAATTCATTACAGATCAAATTGATGTCTATTAATGGTTCTGTAATATCGGATGGCAAATTTATCATCATTCCAGATCCCTATCAAAAATCTGAAAGCCTAGAAATATATGATAATGGATTAATGGATTCAAATAAAACCATAGGAGTTATTTCTCTTAAAAATATTTCAAATAATAATTATACTATTACACAAAAAGCTGGTAATGATAATTATTTACCCAATACAATTTCAAAAGCAGTTGAGATTAACGATTACATTCCTACTTCTTCAGTTTTATTTGTTAACAATTTTAATTTTAAATCAGAAAAACCTTTGATCTCTACATCTAATCTATTCACTTATAATGCAAAATTTGTGTGTGGTTCTATTAGAGGGGATGAAGGACCATTACGACCAGGACACTATGATACGGATATCAGTATTTACAATAAACAGTATTATCCAATTACATTATTTTGGAATGTAGTGTTTAATAATTACAATTCGAGCAACTCCATAATAAAAACCATTGATCCAAAACAATCGACTGGATTAGTGTGCAAAGATATAAGAGGGTTAGCACCTTTCAATTCTCAACATACTGACCTACTAGAAGGATTTGTAATAATACAAATTGAAGAAAATAATATATCAACAGGAATTAAAGAAGGTATTTCAAACGAACCCGTGAGTATACAGGTATTTTATACTGCAAATGCACTTGATTCCCTTCCACAAGAAACTTTAGTAGAAAAATTTGTATTCCAAATAGTAAATGATTCAACAGGAAAAATTCCTGAATCCTTTCTCAATAAGAATTTAGAAGTATCTTCCAGAACGGATCTGAACTCGATTGTTCCACAAGATCTTAAGATCAAAAAAATCTTATCTTCGATTTATAATTTGACTGATACAGAAATAAAAAATATTAAAGTAATCATTAAAGAAACAGACCTTGGTGTAGGAAACATGATCGATGACCATGCTATTTCATTATTAAGACTGACACCAGATTAAAAATACCAATTTTAATAAAAACAACTTGTTTATTAATTGTTTTTTATTGAAGATTTAGTAAATGAGAATTAGATAAATTTATTATCAAATTAATTACGAGCGTCTCTATTAACTTTATCAAGATGTTTGATTTGATTTTTTAATTAAATGGATAAATGTCTATTTACTGATTTGATTTAGGTATTTTATAATATATTAAAAAGGTGAATATATCTTAAATTAACAGAGCCTAAATATAACTAATAATTTATTCTTAAGTTAACAGGACCGTCAAAAGTCATGACTTTTATTACTTTTTAAGATAAATTAGCAAAGTTTTAGAGAAACTCACACATTAGTCATGCTGTGAATTATAATGGTCAGAAGATTGTATTTACAAAAATATGTTTCAAACCTATTTTTAGTCAATATCAAACGACTCCTCGAGCATCATGATCATTTCCTAGATCAGACTGGCTTCAAACCTATTTTAGTCAATATCAAACAGCTTTAGACAAGTTTAGATGTTTTCTTTCAAATCTAATACTCATAACCTGAATGGAATATTCATAGCTATAGCTTTTATTGGTTAACTTAACAGAGCCTTATTTGTATTTAAAAAATAATTCAATGATCAAAAATATGTATCTCTTAATCCTACAAATAAATGATCAAAAAGTAGATTAATTTTCTATTTGTTAAATATGAGATGGGACTAAATTAGTATTATAGTTTAGAAAATAATAATTCTTTTTTGTTTGCAAAACTATGTTTATTAGATTATATTTGTGAATGATTACTTGAGATATTCATCTAGAAAAAAAGAATGTTGTCTGTATTTAAAATAATATTATTAAGAGAATATATCTTGAAATTGTGGTGTTGTATATAATGCGACGAAGGATTTTATCCATGTAGAATAGCATATTTAATTAATTGTGATCCCTTTTATTTTCATTTAAATCTTCCTTAATCTATTATCTTATCAATCAATATTGTTCAATATAAAAAACACATATAATTTCATAATTGATATTAATATTTATAAATTTTTAATAAATATTTAATGACAAAAGACTTAACAAAAACTATTTTATCATTTAATATATGGTATGATATTTTTGATAAGAATGAAATTGTTAGAATATAAACTTGTATCAGCTATTTTTCTAAGTGCATTTCTCTTGAATGTTTATCTATATCATGTAAGCGCAGAATGGAAAATACCCTCAAATACTAACGTCACTCCAAATTTTACTACTTATGAAAACAATTTTGTAAAAATCGATTATCCTACGAACTGGATATTTACAGAAACTACTGATTCAGTAATATTTTCTCCGGATCGTGATTCAGTTGATAAAATAAAAATTAATGTATCTCCTATTCAAAATGATACTCTATCAATAAAATCTGTGGTAGATTCTACACTAGATGAATTTGTTAGGACACTTGATGATTTTGAATTAATTGAATCTAGCCAACTTGCAGATATCAAGGATAACAATCACAAACTAATATATTCATATGTAGATGGAAATAAAAATAAGATTCAGAACGCCGATGTTGGAATAATTCGAGGAGCAAATTTGTATACAATTTCATTAACCTCAAATTATACGGATTATTATCGTAATTTGCCAATTTATGAGAAAATGCTTGCATCGTTCAATTATTATAATGAGCAAGGATTATTAAATCAATTTTCTTCTTATTTATTAAATCCTGTTGCTGATTTTGTCCCGATATTGGGAAACTCTTCTAATATTACGATAGTTGAATTTGGAGATTATCAATGTACATTCTGTGCAAAATTCCATAATGAAACACGCGACAAAATTATTAAAAATTTCGTGGATTCGGGTAAAATCAATTTTATATATAAGGACTATATCGTAAATGATATTCCAACAGATAAAGCTTCAACTATGGGAGCAGAAGCATCATATTGTGCAGGTGAACAAGGCAAGTATTGGGATTATCATACTGAATTATACGATAATTGGAGAGGAGAAAGAACTGGATGGATAACAAGTGACAGTCTAAAACAGTTTGCAAAAAATATCGAGATACCGAATATGACCCAATTTTCTGACTGCATAGAATCTAATAAATATTCTCTTATTGTACAAAATAATGATAATATTGCTAGATCGATGGGATTATCTGGAACCCCTTCATTTATACTGATCAAAGACAATAATATCCAGTCCATAATTCCTGGGGCATTACCTTATGAAATTTTTGAACAAACACTAAATAGATTGATTTCCAGTAAATTTTAATATTTTTTATTTTAATAAATATATTATTACATGTATAGTTCTTAATGAGATATAAAGGCCTAATAATATAACATTATTAGATGAATATCTTTTGTAAAAATAATGGATATTATACTCTTATAATCGCTTCATTTCTAACGTTGACTATTTTTATTTCTTCATCAAATATAGCTTCTAACTTTTCTCTAATCTTTTTAATAAATGAATATATGTATAATGATATATTATCTCCTGCCTTTGGAGACCAACAAGAGTTTTCCAAGCAACAAGAGTTTTCCAAGCAACAAGCTATAGAAAAATTTAAAAGTCAATTTTGCGGGATTAATTCTAAACCTAACTCTAATCAATATGTCAAAGAAATAAAATTAAATAATGATTGCGAAATGCCATTGGCAATAATATACGATGACAATGTTAAAGGATTATGGTATATTGCCACAAAACAGGGGTCATTAATTTTATATCAACCTGAAACAAATATTTTTACCAAATATGATATACCAATCTGGCAATCGCGCGATAATCCCATCGATTCCTCTCAAGTTTGGGATATCAAACTTGATCCATCTAGCGAAAATTTATGGTTTACTGATGAAAAACAAAATTTAATTTGGAAATTTAGCAAACAAAACAAGGAATTTGAACATTTTAAAATCCCCGAAAGTAACTTGTCTTTTGGTACAATTTATCCTGTTTCTATTGATTTTGATAACAATGGTCATATTTTCTTTGCTGGAATTAGGACACAATCCTTATTCGTGGGAAATTTGAGTTTAATGAAAAGTGATACGTCAGATGGAATTGCTAAGATTCCCCTTCCTATTGAAGATTTCAAAGATTTCGATCCATCTCTTATTAGTACTGGCTCAATTGCAGTAGATAAAAAAAATAATAATGTCTGGATCTCAGTTCTTGCCTTTGGATATAAAGGCCAAATTTACAAATATGATATTACAAATAAATTATTTAAAAAATATGATCTCGGAGATCTTCCTTCTCCTGTCGGTATAACTATTGATGAAAAAGGTAATATTTGGGTAAGTGACCATGGAACTAGTATATTTGTTAAATTAAATCCTATTAACAGTTCCCTAACAAAGTTTATAACTTCTACAGCATCTGAAAAAATTTTTGCTGGAGAAAAAGCCAAAGGACAAGCATATACTCTACCTTACTGGATGAAAAAAGGGCAAAATAATTCCGTTATATTTAATGAGCATACCGGTAACAAAATTGGAAAATTCTTCCCAGAGGAACTCAAATTAGTTGAATATTGGATTCCATCACAAAACAAACTATTTGGACAATGCAAGCCTGACTTACCAGAAAATAGTTGTGGTATCGGTAATGTATTACAACTTACCGATGAAACATACGATGGATCTATTTGGTTCACTGAGTGGAGTGAAAACAAGATCGGGTATGTTAATACTAGTATTCCTTTACCTTTCTCAATTAATATGGAGAACAACGAAATAACTCTTACTCCAGGAGAAAGCAAAGAAATTAAATTTGAGATAAAGGCAAATACTGATTCTTCTCTTCATCCTATATCCTCAACTACATTAACTACAAGTGGCGACTTAGGAACATCAATTGGAATTTTTAGCGAAAACTCAATAGCATTAAAAAAGAATGAATCAAAAGAAATATCTTTTGTATTTACCCTCTCGAATGATGTTGCTATGGGGGATTATATTTTGATGTTAGGTGCAGAAGATGATGTAATATCAATTTCAAAAACTATACATATCAAGGTGACATGAGTTACTATAATATTGGAACATATATAAAAAAAACTCATTTTTTGAGTATATTAATGTATATAATCCTTTAATTTTGATCTATCAATTGAGCAAATGACAATTCATATTCTTCCGGATCTAAAATATGAAAGTACCTCTCTCCCCATGCGCCATCTACTGGTTTATTTTTAAGCTTGATTAAACGACATATATCTTGATCTTGTTTGAAATATTCGTAAAGATTATCCACGTTTTTTGAATAAATAATAATTCTACCAAAATTCGTGTCAAATTTTAATCGATTTGTAAGCTCTAGATTGATGTAGGATTTTGAATTGTTGAACTCATCAGTTATTTCAAAGGATGTAAATGAACTATCAGGTCCACCATAACGAAGGATTAATCCAGGAATTTTTGAATAAAATTGCCATTCCTTTCTCATATTTTTAATCTTTAAGGTTATCGCTGAAATTTTAAGCAGGTTCATTTTCGTTATATTGTTGATATACTATTTATCACTAATTAAAATAGTGAATTTTTTACCATAACATAGATTACGTTATTTTAAACTCAAAAAATCTGACTAATTATTAATATACTTATAAAATGTACTAAATAATAATATGGGAGTAATTTTATGGTTCATTGCCATAGTACTTTTTCTAGCTATTATTGGTTTAGGATGGGAAACTTTTTTCACTGGCGTGTTAAAGGGTGTAGATAAAATTGGTATTACACCTGTAATAAAAAACATTACAGATAGTACCAAAGAGTCTCTTCAAGGTATTATCTCTGAATCATCTAAAACCACTTTAGATAACAAGTTAAATTTCAATACTTGATAATTTAATTACCAAAAGATTAAGATAGAAATCATGTTACGAATAATATCTTACGAAAACTCTTTTATTATCCTAAATCAAAGTCTGTTGAAAACGGTTAAAATCTAATAATTCTGTCTTTTCATTATTGATGATCCGAGTAAGTACTTCTGTTGCAGCTTGCTTGTGTAAATATTCATTATTATTCCCACATCGATATGAATAAGTACAACGTGGACATCCATCATCATTTTTACATGGACATTCTATAATGATAGAAAGAGCTCTTTTGATGGCTAACTCAAATTTATCAAAAAGACTTTTACTTGCCCCATTACCACCAATGCTGCCATCATGAATTACTATCATACCTGTATCCCCTAATGAAATTCCCCCAATGTCCTGTGAAGCTCCTCCTATTAACATACTACTCCCTTCAATAAGCACGTGTTCAGTTGCATGATATCCACTCATCTCCACTTTCTCTTTCTCCGGAGTTATTTTTAAAATTTCTAGGGGGCTAGGTACTCGAAATATAAATCCTTTTGTGTTATAATTATAGGTTATAGGTTCATTAAAAAAAACTTTTTTTCCTTGATTAACCTCCTTTCCAATCTCAATATTTGAATATCCTAATACTTTTTTAAATATATTTAAAGAACAATATCTTAATTTTATCCCAAAAATATCTTTTTCTTCAAAAATTTCTAATACTTCCGGATATTCTTCCATTATCGACTTTGTATAGTAAGGATAGTTCATTGATATTTTATCTATCTCTGCAAAATTTCTTTCCCTCTTTTCGTCAAGTATTAATTTTTTAACTTTATATCTCCTTCCAGAAAGAAAGTAAATTGCATCGTCATGCAATTCCTCCAACGCTTGTGGCAAGTTTCTATTTCCAATAATTTTATTATTAAAAAGAATGTCTATACCTTTTCCAATTCCTCTTATACTGTAATTTTTTAATACCTCTTGTTTATCTAGATTAGGAACATATTTTCCATTACTAAATATTATTAATTCCTTACTTTCCAATTTGGAAAGCGTTAGTAAGTATTTCTTTGCTTCAATTTTTGAAATAGGTCTATCAAAGCACATAGCCAGAATTTGGTTTTCCATTATTATTGGATTAAAAGGATCTATATACGGTATTTCTTCGTCAACAAAATAGTCAGCTGGATGATTTTTATAATATTGGCTTATTGGATCATTTCCAAGAGCCAAGAAAGCGTATCCTTCTTGTCCCTTCCTTGCTGCTCTTCCTAGTCTTTGTAAAAGTCTATTTATAGGAACAAGATTAGATATTACTGCATCAACATCTCCAATATCTATTCCTAATTCTAAAGTGGGTGTAGAAGAAATAACATCTATTATTCCATTCTTAAAAGAATTTTCTACAACCTTTCTATCTTTGGGAAGGAGACCAGCTCTATGCACCCCAATTTTTATTCCTTGTTTCGATGAAATAAATGCTATCAATTCTGCAGATAAATGAGAATTACTAAAGACGAGAGTTTTGTGATTCTTGGTAATTTTTTTTATTAGTTCAATAATTAATGATTTATTTGATCTAAGAGATGGATATAGCATAGCAAAATTTGTGTTACCTTTTTTTCCTACACCATTCACTATTTCCATCTCACGAGAAAATAACGAGGTACAAAATTCCTTTACATTTGGTAACGTAGCAGAACATGCAATTATTTGCAATTTTTTATTATTAATGATTCGTTCTAGTCTTTGGATAATATGGTGAACATTAGATCCAAATATACCTGTATATGTGTGAACTTCATCTACAACTAAAAATTCCAAAGTATTCAACAATTTTATAAGCTTTGTATTATTCAAAAGATGATAATGTAATGAATCAAAATTTGTTATTACTATATCTGGAGGAAATTCATAGAAATTTTGCTTTTCATTTGCATTTAAATCTCCGTCAAATATTTTTACCATAATATTCATATTTTTTGAATACTCGATTATTTTCGATAGTTGGTCTCTTGCTAATGCTTTTGTAGGATATATAAAAACTGCTTTTATTTGTTTAGTACTAAACTCATTCTGGTTATGTGAGAAGGTAACATTTTTTATATTTAATCGGTTCTTTAAGTCATATATT
>DASQLB010000269.1:0-16568 GCA_035630235.1 Nitrososphaeraceae archaeon
CCTGATATAACCTTCCATCAGGAGAAAATACTGTTATAGCTCTATCATAACCTGCTGCTGCTGGTAACAATTCGATATTACTACTTGCCAGTGTTTAATTTAAATTTACCTTATTAACGCACCTTGTTAAAGATTGGTAACGGAAAAAATTATGTTTTATGGCCATCCAAATGTTCTTGCGACACATCCAAGAACAATTGAGATAACAAAAGACAATTATTTAACAAAAGAAGGAAATTGTATTGTAGGAATCAATGCTAATAAGGCTTGCAATGATTTCAATCCCAAATTACGAAACTTGATTATGAATGATAATACCCCAATAAAGTTCAAAATAATTGTAAAAAATCAATCGTTTGAAATAAACGGGTTTGGAAACAGCAAACTAACGCTCAGCAATTCGCATGATATAGTAATTAGAACTAGTAGTTTTATATCAACAAGGACAGCCTCAATAAAATGTGATAAAGCCTCAATTCATATACCTAGAGAAATAATATTTTTATTACAGGATTATAAAACGCAAGGATTCTTAATAGTTTCGGCTAATGATCGCTGAAAGGATTACTAGATTACTTGATTTTATCACCAGTTATCATTTCATATGCGAGAATATACCTTTTTGAAATTTTATTTATCAAACTTGAAGGTAATTGAGGAGGTTCAGGTTTTGTGTTAGCAGATTTATAATCATTAACTTTTTTCTTAAACCCTATAGTTGTGAGCCAGTCCCTTAAAATTTGTTTATCATAACTTTCTTGAATATATCCTTTTTTATAATCTCCACTTTTCCATATTCTGTATTCATCGGGACCAAGAGAGTCTCCCAAGATTATTGCTCCTTTCCTATTAACACCAAATTCAAATTTTACATCTGCAATCAAAAACCCAGCTAGGCCAATAATTCTGCTCATTATTAGATAAAGTTCTATGGATTTATTTTTGAGAAAAACAAAATCATTGTTTGACAAAATATTAGATGAAATTATTTCATTTTTAGAAATCGGAACATCGTGTTCAAGTGATTTAGTAGTAGGGTCAAATAATGGCTCAGATAATTTTGAAGCTATTAATGGATCAAAATTATGAGACAAATTTTCATAGTCTTGAGAATTTTTCATATCAAGTTTATTCTTATTATATCTGTCAACTAGGCTACCGTAAAAATAACCTCTGACGACACACTCAATAGGAATCATAGATAAGTGTTCAACTAGCATTTTATTGGAGTCAATAGTTTTTATAAAATGGTTTTCAACATCAAGATTATCAAACCAAAACTTGGCAAATTTACATAAAATTTCGCCTTTTTGGGGCACTTCTTGATTCATATTAACATCAAATGCAGAAATTCGATCAGAAAATACAAATACGAGATTATTGTTATTATTATCATCATAATATACATCTTTGACTTTTCCTTGATGCAATAATTTCAATAGTATTGAATATTACCAAAAATATCTTTTTATAAGTATCTATTAGAAAGAATTATCATTAATTGTTATGATTTTTTATAATGAAAAGCACAATTTTAATGATAACAGAATTCGCTCAAAATACCGTGCACACAAGTTCACAATTTATCAGATATTGATTATAGCATATACAACGGGGGTTTTATGGCTGAGAAGAAATCCACTATCCCTAGTTTTCACTGCAATTACTCCTTTTTCATTACTATTTGTTTTATTTATTATTAGCGATGGACAATATACGCAATTTGCTATAAGCGGAAGTTTAGTAATGGCTTTAGTGGGTTATGGACTAGCACTCGGTCAGGATATTACCTATTATAAAACAGAATATAAAATCCAGGATATGTTTGTAGCATCTCCTGTTTCACCATTAACTTATATGACAGGGTTAGCATTATCAGAAATATTATTTGGATTTCCAGCACTATTAGTTTTACTATTTTTAATTTTTTATATTGGAGTCTCGTTGTTTTACGTTCCATTACTTATTTTTATAATACTTATTGTATGGATTTCCACTTCTAGTATAGGTTTCTTTTTATCTTCTCATATGTTACATATGAAAAATGCGACTCAAATCATATCTTTTGTTAATATTTTTTTAGCAATCTTGCCACCTGTTTTTTATTCAATTCACAAGCTCCCAGAGGCACTTCAATATGTTTCCTATATTGTTCCTACAACTCATGCGTCATTGATGATTCAATATGCTATGGGATTTGATACTCCACCAAATTGGTCTGTTCTAATTGGAATATCAGTACAGTTAGTATATGCTATTTGTTTTATTACCTTAGCAAAAGCTCATGCTATATGGAGGGAAACTTGACAATCTATAATTAATTTTGACTTTAAGGTCATGGTGGGATTTGGACCCACGACCTAAGGTTTACAAAACCTTCGCTCTGGCCAGGCTGAGCTACATGACCATGAATATCATCGATTTTTTATAAAACCCTATAATTAATTCTTTGCCAATATTTAAAATATATTTAAGTAACTATATTAATTAGGAAAACTGATTGTCGATTAAAGAATTCAACGTTATTGTTACAATAGAAAATAAATCTTTTATAAATGACCCTGAAGGAGAAACTATTTATCGTGATTTAATTTTAAAAAATAAATACAATAGTATTAAATCTGTAAGAACTGCAAAAGTTTTAAAATTAATAGTAGATGCAACAAATCCTAAGGAAGCAAAAGTGAGAGTAAAAAAAATGTGTGAGGATCTAAGAATATTTAATCCCGTTGTAAGTAACTGTCAAATTACCATTATATCTGATAAGTAGATTATGCTAATTTAATAAAATTTAAGGATAAGTAAGAAAGTATACTAATAAGGTACAAAATACAATAGAATAATGGACCATACTATTATTTTATCAGTAAGTTTACAATGCCAATAATTAATAATAAAGCTATTTCCTCAAAATGGATCTAAATGCTGATCAAATATTATTATTTTAATTATTTTCTAAATTCATGTGAGATAAATGACCTGAAGATAATGTACTATTTAAAAGTAAGATAGTACGCAAATGCTTAGCTAAATCAGTTACAGTAATTATACCCACAACTTTACCGTTTTCGAAAATGGGTAATCGTCTTATTCTGTTATTGACCATTCTTTGAACTGCAACATCGATTGGAGTATCAGGTGATGCTGAAGTTCTGATTCTCGACATCATTTCCCCTACCCTCACACTAGAAAGTTTTAATTCTTTTAGACAAATCTTTTTTATAAAATCTCTTTCTGTAACTATCCCAATTGGTTGATCATCAGCCAGAACAATTAAAGAGCTTACTCCTTTTTCGGTCATTAGCTGCGCAGCTTTTAGTGCAGTATCATTCTCAGATATCGTAATCAAATCTTTGGTCATTATATCCCTTACTAATTCAATCATGACAATGAAATATATAATAAAATAAAAAACCTTATAATTCTATCAATTTAAAAATATAATTTCTTTTAAATACTCTTGGCGATCCAAAAATATTAATTCTAATAAATGCAATTATCAAATATTCGAATGCTAAAAATTGGAATTCCAATTTTTCCAGGAAGTAATTGTGATAGAGATATTTATCATGTTTTAACAAATTTATATAATGTAAAAACAGATTTAATTTGGCATAAAAAAGACAATATAAAAAATTACAACGCAATAATCATTCCAGGTGGTTTTTCCTTTGGAGATAGATTGAGAGCCGGAATCATCGCTGCTCATAGTCCTATAATCAAAGAGGTGAAGAGACTGGGTAATGATGGAGTTCCAATTCTAGGAATTTGTAATGGATTTCAAATTTTAGTTGAATGCGAATTACTTCCAGGTTCATTAATTAAGAATGAGCACTTATCGTTTAGTTGCAAATGGATTGATCTGGAGGTTAAAAACATTGATACTCCTTTTACTTCTGCATTTAAAAAGAATGAAATTTTTAAAATTCCCATTGCCAATGGAGAAGGAAGATTTATTTTAGCTGAGGACCAGTTGAAAGAAGTTAAAAAAAAAAATCAAATAATTTTTAGCTACAGTAATGAGGATCCTAATGGTTCTCTCGAGTCCATTGCTGGAATTAGTAATGATTCAGGAAATATTGTAGGAATGATGCCCCATCCAGAAAGAACTTGTCAAATTGAATTGAAATCATTCGGTTTGACAAATACCGCTATGAAAATTTTCGATTCATTAATTGAATATATAAAAAAATAAGCTCATAAATAGTCTAATCAACATAACTAGTATTTGGAAATATTAACTAAACCAGAATTAAATCATTTAAAAAATGTATTACAGCGTGAACCAAATTCATTAGAAAAGGAGATCGTTGGAGCGCAGTGGTCTGAGCATTGTTCTTATAAATCCTCTAAAAAATATATCAAATTACTACCAAAAAAAGGGGAAAGAATCATACAAGGAGCTGGATATGATGCAGGCGTCATTGATGTAGGTAATGGATATGTAATTACCATACATATAGAGAGCCATAATCATCCATCAGCTGTTGAACCCTATGGAGGGGCCGCTACTGGAGTTGGAGGTATAATTCGTGATATTATTTCTATGGGAACTATTCCAATTGTGCTTTTAAATGCTTTACGATTCGGACACATCTATCCACCTTTTGCCTCTAATAACATAAAACCTTCAAGTAGAAAAAATAATGAATTATATTCACATTCTAAATGGCTAATGAAAAACGTAGTAAGGGGGATATCTGATTATGGAAATTGTATAGGAATCCCTACAGTAGGAGGAGAGATAGAATTTGACGAATCTTTTGCAAATTATTGTTTAGTGGATGTAGCAGCAATAGGATTTGGAAAAAAAGAGAACTTGATTAAAAATTTTATCCAGGAAGGTGATATTCTTATTCTCGCAGGCAGTCTAACTGGGAGAGATGGTATACATGGTGCATCATTTGCATCTGAAAAGTTGGCAGAAGAGAATAGATCAGCAGTTCAGATTCCCGATCCATTTATGGAAAAATTATTAATTGAAGTAACTAGAGAAGCCATTCAAAAAGATATTCTAAAAGCTGTTAAAGACCTAGGAGGTGGTGGACTCTCCTGTTGCCTTTCCGAAACTTCTGCTAATCTAAATAAGGGTTTTGATATTGATTTGGGTAGGGTTCCTCTCAAATATAATGAAATGGAACCTCAAGAAATAATGATCTCTGAATCACAAGAAAGGATGTTGTATATTATCAGTAAGAATAAATTCTCCAGTTTTGCAAAAATTCTTGAAAAATATGAAGTTCCATTCTCACAAATTGGTACAGTTAAAAACCATAATAACTTAGTAATTCATAAGAACGGAAAAACTATCGCCAAAATGCCTTCTCATTTGATAGCTTTTGCTCCATTGTTGAACCGAAGAAGTAAAAAACCTAAATACATTCATGATTTGAGAATTAAGAAAATCTCTGTGGGTGTTCCAAAAGATTATAATGAAACTATACTTAATATGCTGGCTAACCCAACTATTGCCTTTAAGAATTGGATATTTCAACAATTTGATCATGAAATAGGATTGAGAACCATCGTTAAGCCAGGAATAAGTGATTCTGCAGTTATAAAATTATATGATGATAAATTCTTGGCTGCAAAATTAGATGGAAATTCCAAATTATGTTATCTGGATCCGTATCAAGGCACTTTATCATGTCTTTCTGAAGCCCGAGCAAATATAATTTCCTCAGGGGGAAAACCAATTGGTATAATTGATCATCTACAATTTGGAAATCCTGAAAATCCTGAAATTTTTTGGAGCTTCAAACAAAGTATAAAAGCAATTATCGATTTTAGCCATTTCAACAAGATTCCAATAGTTGGTGGGAAAGTCAGTTTTTATAATGAGACTAAAATTGGACCCATAAAACCTTCACCTGTAATAGGAATGGTCGGACTTATAGAAAGTATGACTAGTATCTCCAAAACGAATCCTAGCCCAGGTGACACCTTATACATTTTAGGAACAACATCAGATAATATGGGTGGTTCAGAATATTACCAGTTCCTAAATGGATTAACTGGAGGTTCGGTGCCAAAATTGGACTTGGGTATTGATCTGATTAACTCTAATGTAATTTTAAAAATCAAAAAAGAAAATTTAATTTCCTGTTCTCACGATTGCTCTAAGGGCGGTCTATCTATCGCTTTGGCTGAAATGGCTATTGGCTCTAATTGTGGAATTAGCATCGAGTTAGATAAAGTTCCTAATAACTGTAAAAGACTAGATTATCTTCTTTTTTCTGAAACTCCATCAAGATTTATCATTGGAACGGAAAACGCAGAGAAACTTGAAAAACAACTTTCTAATTTTAAAAATTTAAAATATTCAAAAATTGGGAAGGTAACAAATTTGAGAGATGATATAATGTTTGTGTCAAAGGGGAAAAAAATAATAAATATAGAAATGGAAATTGCAAAAAAATATTTTGAGAAAATTTCCCTTATTATGGAAAATTATTGAACCTAAGCAACCAAGAAATTGTTTTGAATAAAAGATTTGGCAAGTTGACATATGATTAAAATATTTTAATGAACAAGTAAAGATATATTAAAATGGTAACAGAAAATTGCGGTGTTGTAGGTGTTTTTTCTCTTGATCAACATAATGTCATTCCAATTCTCATAGATTCTTTGCGCGCTCTTCAGCATAGAGGTCAAGAATCATGGGGTATAGCGATACCTAATAAGAAACCATTTACACAGTTAGGTCTAGTTTCCACTTATGCAGATAATTTTAAGAATATCATTAGAAATTACAAATCGAATGCTGCTATAGGTCACGTTAGATATTCTACTTTTGGGAAGAGTACAATAGAGAATGCCCAACCATTAAAAGTTAAAGATTTGTGTATTGCTCATAATGGTACAATTGCAAATGTTGAGGAGTTGGCAAATATGGTTGGAGGTTGTACGTTTACTCCTCAAACTATGAGTGATACGTACATAGCAGCTAAAAGATTGGTAGAACATCTTTCTAATACGATTAATGTAAAAGAGTCTTTAAAAATTTTAAAGCAAGAGATGATAGGATCCTTTTGTTTCACTTTTATGACCGATAATGGATCTGTTTATGCGGCAAGAGATACAAAAGGCTTTAGACCACTAGTTTTGGGATTGCATAAAGAAACAAATACCTATATTATTGCATCAGAATCTTGTGCATTTTCAGCAGTGGGGGCTTACTTGTTAAGAGATGTACAACCAGGAGAATTAATTAAACTAAGCATGAATGGTTTAGAAACTGAAACGTTTTCTTCTGATAAACAACATGCTCATTGTGCTTTTGAATATACCTATTTTGCCCATCCTGCCAGTATTATGGAAGGTGTAAATATCTATGCAGCTAGAAAAAGAATGGGTGAATTTTTGGGTAAGATGTTCTCTATTCCCTCTGCAGACCTAGTAATTCCAGTACCGGATTCTGCAAGACCTGCTGCATTAGGATATGCACAAGAGACAGGGTTACCTTTTGAAGAGGGCTTGGTTAAGGATAGACATATCAATAAAGGTGCATTAAGAAGTTTTATCGAACCATATCAATCGGACCGAATTGAAATAAATAAAGGGATACTTCCTATAAAAGACATTATTGATGGAAAAAATGTGGTAATAATAGATGATAGTATAATCAGAGGAACTAGCTCAGCATCTATTATTCAAACCCTGAGAGAAGCAGGAGCTAAAAAAATTTATATGATTGTAACATATCCACCTGTCCGGTTTCCTTGCTATGCCGGAATTGATTTTCCTTCTATGGAAGAACTATTAGCAAATCAAAAATCTCTAAACAATAAACAAAAAGAAGGGCTTAATAAAAAAGTAAGTAAATTAATCGGCGCAGATAGAGTGTTTTATAATGATACAACAAATCTCTCCAAAGCAATTGGGATCCAGGAAGAAGAATTATGTTTTACATGTTCTACAGGAAATTATAGTTCTCTAGGAATAACACCAAAGTTTAGAACTAGAGAAGAAGTAAAAGGAGAATGAACTTAACTAATTCACATATTTTTACATTAGAAGCTTAATTCTTAATGATATATTATTTTATATGATTTCAACAATCAAAGCTTTTGCCATAGATATTGACGGTACTTTGACTGAGAATGGTGGAGGAATTATACACCTTCCAGCTATACAAAATCTTAGAACCTTGGAAGAATTAGGATATAAAATTATCTACGTTACAGGACGGTCTTCAGTCGAAGCTTATATGTTGTCTGTATTTGGAGGGACTACAAAAATAGCTGTTGGAGAAAATGGAGGAGTGGTTACTATCAGTCCAAAAGAGCATATTCTTCTTGGAAACAAAGAAAAATGTATTGATGGATATAGAATTTTAACAGAAAAATTGGAAAATGTTAAAATAAAAAATGTTTTTGATCGTATGACTGAGGTTGTATTAGAGAGAAGTTTTGATATTGAATTAGGAAAGAAAATCCTTAAAGAAAATAATCATGAGGTAGATCTGAGCGATAGCAAATATTCTTTTCATATTAATAGTAGAGGAATCAATAAGGCTACAGGTCTTGCCAAAGCATTAGATATTTTGAAAATTAAACCTTCTGAAACAGTAACAATTGGAGATAGTGAAACTGATATACCTTTGTTTCAATTTTGTGCCTTTGGAATTGCTCTGAATCATGCTGACGAAATTGTAAAGTCGAAAGCCGATCATGTTGTATCTGGTAATTCAGGAAAAGGGTTGGTTGAAGCATTAGATTATATAGCTTTAAATTTTTTTGGTAAAAATGCTAACAAATGACTCTTAAAGTAGTAATTCAGCAAATCAGAGAAATTATTAATAAATCTTTGATAGATTTAAAATATGAAGTTATCGAGTATGACATTTCCGAGCCTCCCAATGCGGAGTTTGGTGATTTAACAACTAATGTTGCTTTTTTACTTAGTAAAAGAATCGCTAAAAAACCTAATGAAATTGCTAGAGAAATTGTCGATAATTCTATTAATTTTCAATTAACAAATCGAGGAAATGAATCTTTAATTCTCAATGCAAATGCCCACATATCAGGTCATATTAACTTTAATATCAATTATGTTAATTTTAACAACTTTCTCATCACATTTATAGAACAAAATAAATCATTATTACCAAATATAGGACAAAATAAAAAAATTGTCATTGAACACACTAGTGTAAATCCAAATAAATCACTACATATTGGACACCTTAGGAATGTAGTAGTAGGAGACTCACTATACAGATTATTTAAAATGACTAATCATAATACTATTGTAATAAACTATATAGACGACTCAGGTGTTCAAGTTGCAGATCTTATTGTAGCATTTAAATTTGCTAATTTTAACTATGACAATATATCGAAGATTAAATTTGACCAATATTCAGGTGAAATATACGTTAAAATGAATGAATTATATAAAAATAACTCGGATTTAATTGAAAAAAGAAAGTTAGTTATCAAGGAGATAGAACAAGGAAACACAGAATTATCCAGATTTACAACCTACATTGTTGATAAAATTGTAAAACAACAACTTGTGTCTTGTTGGAGGGTCAAATCAAGATATGATTTGCTTGTGATAGAATCACAGATTCTGATATCAAAACTTTGGGAAAAAACTCTCAATTTGTTGAAGGAAAGGAATATTATTCACTATTCAACTGAAGGTAAAAATATTAATTGTTGGGTAATTAAAGATGAACACAATGAAGAGAAGGTAGTAATAAGAAGTGATGGAACCGCTACATATATTGCAAAAGATATTTCATTTGCAGTATGGAAATTGAACCTAGTAGATGATCCATTTACTTATAACAAATTTTCCATACAGTGGGATACGTCCATCCTATGGAAAAGTACTGTCGATTCAGAAAATACCAAAAATCCTACACCTGAAAATAATTTATTTTTAGGTAAAGACAAACCCATTAAAGTAATAACTGTCATAGATTCAAGACAAAGTAGATTACAACAAATAATTTCTCGTATTATAAACGAGTTAGATCCAAATACAAAAAACTACATATATCTTGGATACGAGACTGTTGCCCTTAGTTCAAATACCGTTCAATCTATTGGAATGGAATTAGATAATACAAATAAGAAAATTATTCATATGTCGGGTAGAAAAGGAATTTTTATCAATGCAGATGATATTCTGGATGATTTGCACAAAAAGGCTTATTCTGAAATCAAGAAACGAAACCCCGATTTGGGCGACACTACTATTGATGAAATAGCAGAAGGAATCGCAGTTTCAGCAATCAGATACAACCTCCTTAAACAGGATTTAGATAAAATGATAACATTTGATATGAAAGATGCATTAAATCTTGATGGAGATACTTCTTTGTATTTACAATATTCATTTGCACGAGCAATGAGGATTCTAGAAAAAGGTAAAGACATTTTGGAAGAATTTATCGATCAAAGAAATAATACTATAAGATTTGATCTATTAAACCACAAAATCGAACTTGACCTTATTAAAGAGATATCGAGGTTTAATATAATTATTGAAGAAACACTAAATACATTGAATCCAAAGATTTTAGCAAGGTATGCTAATAAACTAGCTACTAAATTCAATTCTTTTTATGAGAACTTGCCTGTATTAGGTACAGATTTACTTTTGAAGATCAGCAGATTGATGTTAGTAAGAATATTTGTGAACATTCTAGCGAATCTTTTCGAATTATTAGGAATCGAATCATATTCAAGAATATAAAGATTGGAATCAATTTTTTTATAAAATATTAATTGTGGATTATTTAAAATAAAAAATATGAAAATCTTTGTTGGTAACTATGTATTGCTTTATCATACCATGAATAAGAAGTGGCTTGTAAAAGTGGAAGAAGAAAAAAAGATGCACACCCATTTAGGGATTATTGATATTTCTTCATTAATTGGTCTCGAATATGGTATTTCAATAAACACTACTCTAAACAAGAAAATTTACTTGATAGAACCTACTATTCATGATTTTATCATGAAATCAGAAAGAAATACTCAAATTATTTATCCAAAAGACCTAGGATATATAGCTATAAGAAGTGGGATTCAAAATGGATCAAAAGTATTAGAAATCGGTACTGGTAGTGGAGCTTTAACTACATTTCTAGCTAGCATTGTAAAACCTAATGGACATATTTTTACTTATGATATTAATAAGGAATTCATGAAAGTTGCAAAAAAAAATCTTGTCAAAGCACAGCTGGATGAATTCGTAACAATGACAGATCAAGATATTCGGCAGAATGTGGATACTGTTCCGCACGAATTTGATGCTGCAATTGTGGACCTAGGTGATCCTTGGACTGCTGTCGATGCTGCATATAATGCGTTAAAAGGAAGCGGTGTTTTCCTAGCAATATGTCCTACAATGAATCAGGCAGAAAAAACGTCAATTTCATTGAAAAATAATCATTTTACAGATATAGAATGTGTAGAAATTTTAATTCGCAATATTGAAGCTAGGGAAGGCATGACGCGACCATCAATGAGAATGATTGGACATACTACCTATCTAATTTTTGCTAGAAAAACATTTCCCTTTCGTCAGGAATATGATAATGTGATAAATTAGTTATTAAAAAAAATAAATAAATTTTGAATTTTGATGCTTATTAGAATTTATGGAGTGGCCTCAAGCATCATTGTGCCCATCATTTTATCCTTTCCAAAAGATTGGTTGGTAGATTTTGTCATCCCTCCATTATGGAAGTTGAGCATCATTTCCTCTATTGTCATAGTTGTAATATTTAGTATATTTCCTGTGCCTACATCTGTAATTACTTTTGTTACTTCATTCTGATCATCGAGTAGATAGATCACATATACGAGATATCCTTTGACAGGATGGATAAAAGCAGCAACTGCAGAGGAGTTATGCCCGATGTCTATTTCAGAATTTTTAATGGCATCAGACAAACTAATTTTAATTAATGGATTAAAAGACTCTCTCAGAACTTTTGATATTTCTACTGATCCAGTCCAGTTAGAATTTTGGGCTTCAGAGGTATTGTTATTTGTATCTGAAATTGTCATTCCATTTTTCAATTGTTGTGCATGTACATCAATGGGTATAACGTTGTATAAAAAAAGAAATGACACAAAAAAAACAATACCAACAAGCAGCGATATTTCTTTCTTGTAAGAAATTTTTTTCATGGTAAAGAAATAGTAATACAATTATAAAAATATTTGATAGTTAATGGATATAGAACTTTACCTATGGATAAAGACTCATCGAGATTAAAGTTTTCCAAGATCTATCCTGAAAGACATGAGGATTATGTCCTTTAATGTTGACTTTTTTAGAAACCCTTTTTGACAAATATAATCCTAAGGATCCAAGGATTCTCCAAAATTTACTATTAGGTTTTGATAGAAATGAGTCCAAAGTCCATTTTACCAGAGAAAATTTGGAAGGATGATGAACTAATATATAATTTAACAGTTGATCTTTAGAAGCAGCCAGCATATAATGAGCATGTTCAAAAAGTTCATCCTTTAGTGCCAAATCTGCTTTTAAAATTTTGGATTTTCTTTTCAACATTTCTTGTAATAAAGAGTCTAACTTATTTTCTGATTCAATAGAATTTATGCATCTTCCAAAAGTGGTTAGAACATGCGAATCACTTCCTGCTATTGATATCATTTTGTTGTCAGAAGAAAATTTCTCAGCTACTATGTTTGAATAATGATCTATATTATTACTGTTAAATGTTTCAATCATATCACATTTAATTGCATTTTCTCTAATTCCATTAGAAACTGCAAATGGGTGTGCTGCACAAGAAATAGCATTTTGTTTTTTTATTTCGTCTAAAGTTGAATCGAGATCCATGCCTGGTTTTATAGTTTCATGTATTCCATAAGCCAAAACATGTCCTTTTGTATTTAATGTTATTTCTTCAGCAGGATATATTTTAATACTTTTTAATTTTTCATGATTATCTCTATATTCTAACATTTGTTTATATCCATTTAAAGTGTTATGATTAGTAACGAACAAGACATCGATCTTTTTTTCATGTGCTAAATATAACTGATCCTCAATGGTAACACCGCAATCGAAGGGAATCCTAGGAGAATCATTCATATAATTAGAAAAAACGTTATGACAGTGTAATTCCATAGTTAATAATTGAGTCGTATCTATAAACCCATTTTAATGGGTAATTTTCTCTTATATATGACTATCTATAAATATATATTAAAAAAAGACTGATGAGATATTTTTTATTTCAATGGAATTTTTGTATATCCAACTATAATAATCCATCAATTATCCTTCTGCCGCTTCTTTCTAATTCATCGGTGAGAAATTAGTGTATTATGATAAAATAATTAATTTTTATTCAATACGTCTCTATTTCAAATACAAGATTTATTTATATCCATATAGTATTATTTTTATAGTGATTAATCATCTATTTTCAAAAATACTTGTCCCAGTAGATGGATCTGAACCTTCATTTCATGCAGGACAAATTGCTAGCCAGGTAGCTGATAAATTTCACTCGGAAATCATGCTTCTTTATGTAGTAGTTTCTCCATCCCATTATGAATATATTAATTTGACTGGTCTTGTTACACCTAAACAAATTGACATGATTATTGAAAATGCAAAAAAAGAATCTGAAGATTGGTTTAGGAGAATCGAAAATTTAGTGAAAGATACCAATCCAAATATCAAAGTGTCTACAAAAGTAATACTAACAGGGGTTGCTGTTTATGGTGAAATCATACAATATGCAGAAAAAGAAAACATCGAGTTAATAGTTATAGGTACAAGAGGAAAATCTGGTTTTAAAAAACTTTTACTTGGTAGCACAGCATCAGGTGTAGTTACCTATGCAAACTGTCCTGTACTAGTAACGAAATAAATTGATATGCGTCATATAATTTAGTTTTATGTTTTAATTTCTCAATTACTATTAAGATAATTTTTTAACTCAGACAGTGAGTAAATCGGTAATGAACAAGTAAAATCCTTGCAGATGTAGACACATTCAGTAAATTTATCACCATCTGCAACATCGATTTTTTTTCCTTTTAGTAGAGTAAAAATAGTTGACGACATTAATTCCTGGAATTCATGAGTTGAATATTCTAACGTTAATACTATACTGTTTGGAATATATTGTTTCCTAATCCATGATTTGATTTCTCCTTTGTTAATGTCATTTTTATTATTTTGTAGAATAATTATCTCTAAAGGTTTTTTAAAATACAAATAAACTGAAATTAATAATTGTCCAAACCCAAAAGGATTTCCTAATGCTGCTTTATAACAAGATTTAATAATCGATTCTGATTTATCCATGTAACCTTCGTCTTGAGTAAGAAAATGGAGACGTAATAATGCATAAAGGGCCATGGAATTTCCGCTGGGTATTGCTAAATCATAGTAATTTTTTGTTCTTAAAATTAATTGTTCCTGATCGTCAGAAGTAAAAAAGAAACTTTTTTCATTCTCATCCCAAAAATGCTCAATCATAGAATCTGCATACTGAATGGCTCTTTGGAAATAAAATGGATTCGAAGTCACTTCAAAAACATCCAAAAGGGAATTAATATAATAAGAATAATCGTCTAAATACCCATTAATTTTTGAAATTCCGTCTTTATATGTATGTTTTAACCTATTACTAGCATATGATAATTTTTTTTCAATGAAATTTATAGTATTTTTAGCACGATTCAAATACTCATCATCATTAGTAACTTTGTATGCTGAAACAAGTGCAGAAATCATTAATGAATTCCAAGAAGTTAAAACCTTATCATCTTTTCCAGGAGCAATCCTAGTTTTTCTAATGTTAAATAATATTTCCAATGACTCATTAAGAATATCTTCCACTTCATCTATTGAGATATTGTACTGTTTGGATATAGTTTCTTTTGATTTCGTAATATTCAGAATATTTGTTCCTTCAAAATTACCACCTTGAGTTATTCCAAAATAATCACAAAAAATTTCAACTTTGTGATTATTTAATATATTTTCTTTAATTTCATTTTTGGACCAAGTATAAAATTTTCCTTCAACTCCTTCAGAATCTGCGTCTTGTGATGAATAGAATGCACATTCATTTTTTTCATTATTGAGAGTCATCTCTCTTAATAAGTATTGAATTGTTGTTTGGATTAAAGTTAGATACTGATTTTTTGATGTTGCTTGGTAAAGTTCTGCGAATAATTGGATTAGCAAAGCATTATCATATAGCATTTTTTCAAAATGAGGTATGAGCCATTTTTGGTCAGTAGAATATCTTGAAAACCCCCCTCCTATATGATCATGAATCCCTCCCCAAGCCATCTTTTTAGCAGTAAATTCTACGAAATTAAGAAAACTACTATTTTTTGAATAGTCAAAATATCTCAATAAAAACAAAAGATTAGTTGTATTAGGAAATTTTGGGGCTTGTCCAAATCCTCCATGTAGTGAATCTGCAAGTTGTAGAAGGTTTACAGCTGATTCATCTAAAATTGTTTTTTCTATTTCTATCTTAGAATTATTGAAAAGAACAGATGATGATGATTCTATAAGAGAATCCATAAGTTCCTTAGTAGCTTTATCAATATCATCTTTTTTATCCTGATAGGCATGAGCTAAAGTTTCTAATATAGTTGAAAATCCTGGGATTCCGTACCTTGATTGTTTAGGGAAATAAGTTCCTATATAGAATGGTTTCTGATCAGGAGTCAGAAATACCGACAAAGGCCAGCCACCATTCCCCATAGCAATTTGACATGCTTTCTGATATATATCATCAATATCTGGTCTCTCTTCTCTATCGACTTTAATACTGACAAATTTAGAATTGAGAATTCTCGCAATATTTTCGTCTTCAAAGGATTCATGTGCCATAACGTGACACCAATGGCATGCACTATAACCAATACTAAGAAAGATTGGTTTATTTTCTAACCTAGATTTAGTTAATGCTTCATCGTCCCATGGTAGCCACTCGACAGGATTATAGGCATGCTGTAAAAGATATGGACTCGACTCTTTAATTAATTTATTAGGTTTTTTATTATTATTTATCATAATTAACGAATGTATTACGATCTTTTAATTGTATATATTATAAATTATTTGAATGTATTCTTAGTAATTCTTTTAGCAACAATTTAGTTACTTGAATGGAATATAGAGACAGCGTAAAGAGAGATGTAGTCAATAAAAGTGAAAGGAAATTGAGTCATTTTACAAATATTTTAATGGCCTGTGGTGGACACACATTCTCACATGCTAGACAAAATATACAATCCTTTTCTCTAGCCATAAAAGGTTTCCTCTCAGAACCTTCATGACCAGGTGTTTCTAACCATTCATACACATTAACTGGACATGCTTCAATACATGCACCATCGCCTATACAAATATCAAAATCTACAGCAACACTATCTCCCCATATTCCCAACTGCCCAGGAGGATCCATTGGTCCCCAGACACTAATACCTTTAAATTTGCCAGCTTTTTGTCTTTTAGATTTAAAAGAGGTATCGATAGGACCATCAACTTTGGAATGACCTGTTCCACTTCCTGTAAGCGAGATAGATGTTTCA
>DASQLB010000270.1:0-13256 GCA_035630235.1 Nitrososphaeraceae archaeon
ATGATAATAATACAGAGACAAAGTATATTTTTACAAATTCTAATATCTAAATAATAATCGTAAATAAAATAATTTGATCCAATATAATGATGATAAATTTTACTAAATGGTATCTAATGATTAATTAGTTATTTATTATAAATATACAATACAAAGAAAATTATTTAATCTTCTGCACAAAAATGTATCAAAATATGATTCTTACGCTCCTATTAATTCAATATTCATTTGCATCTATTAACGAATAAAATTATTTTTGATTTCACATCGCTCGCATAGGTAAAACAGTTTAATTCCATTGTATAAATGTCACAGATCCTTTTATTTTTTAATACAAGGATAATCATCATAAAAGCAACTGTTTTATCTAGTGAAATACCTCAATATTCTTAAAATTCTATTCATTTCTACGGGTGAATGCATTCTATTCTTTTGATGCATAAAGTTGCATGTGTGATGATACCCTGAACCATTGTCTGTATCCCGTATGTTTATAGTATTTGAAGATCTATGTAAAAAAAATTCTGTTAGTAGCATGTTTAGTTCTTCAGAGATGTGGCCATCAAACACAGAAACTGGTTCAATCGCAATTCGTATTCAAACATCATTGCAACCTGCCTGTGAACTATTATCTCGTCTATGATAAAGGCAGAACTTCTCCTCCTTGTGTAGTACTGGAAAGAATCACATCTTTGAGTCAAGTTCCATAGAGATTCATACCTTGTTTTTCACATCCAAAAATTGTTAGTGTATTAGGATATATATCATATGCTGAGCCCAATAAGAAAATACAAATTCCGCGATTACATATCTATGATCCTTGATATTCTGAATCTAACAAATCGTAACTATAGATGCACTACATAACTAGAATATTGACATTTATATCTAATCCGTTTTTGTTAAATTAACACAACCTAATATCTATTAAAGATTAGAGAATAATCATTGATATAAACCATTTATAAAAAAAAACAAACATTCAATATATCTTATATGAGTTAGGAATATAGTATTTTATTATTAAATGATAAAACAAGAAGAATTAGTTCCTAGAAAAGATTAGTGAAAAAGACTAAATTAATAGTAATAAAGAATAAAGTAAATTAAGTCCCCTGTGATCGCTTTTTAGATTTACCCATTTCTTCTAATACTTGTTTCATATAATCTTGTATATTTTCTTCAGAAAGAGAACTCTCGATTCCAGTTTTTTCTTCTAATTCTTTTTCTTCTTTTTCAACTACAGTTTTAACATCACTTACAGCTCGTTGAAGTTCAGAGGTCATTTGAGCTTTTCCTATACTACTCAATAAATTTATATTTCTTTTTGTTTTTAATTTAATGGTTTGTCTTAACTTTACATCTTGTGACAGAGAAACAGCCATCGCATAGAACCCAAAATTAAATAAATAGATTGAGATTATCACAAATGATAATGAAGAAAGACCAAATGGCGGAAAAGATGTCATGATAAGTGTACCTTGAGTAATTATAAAAATTAGAATCAGACCGAAAGCTGTCATTATCAAATATTTTCTAATAGGATTTGTATTTCCAAGTCTTTTACCTACCTTCCAAAAAGAATAACCTATCATAGCTCCTCCCACAACAGTCCCAAGATTTTGTATAAGGTATAAAAATATAAGTGATTGATCAGCATTGGGAATTTCAAGGCCATATGAATCTAAATTTACTAAAATATAAAGAACAAATGAAAGAACAAGTGTTATAATTAACCTAAGCCTATATACTTTTTCTAAATAATTGTTTAATAGGATATAGGACCCAACTAAAAAAAGAAATAAAGATATTGTAATTAAATAGGTATAGATGTGATAAAAAAATTCAAATGGATCGTTATCAGAAATAGGATATAAGACTTCCATTGATGGAGTAATAATGATAGATTTATCTAATAGATACAAATTCTCACTAAAATATCCAAAAAAGAAGGATATTGCAAAAATAATAAAGGAGAATCCATAAATTAAAAGTATTATGGAAGTTCTATCAGATATATACCACTTTATAAATTTTAAAGCTAGGATAATCAGGAAAATAGAACCAATAATTGCCATAATATTATTTGTTATTAATAAATTTATTGTAGAATACTTAGAAAATAATAAAATAGATACAATAACTATACAAAGATTTGCAATTAATACACCATTTATAATTTTACTAATTAACAATAAATTAGACAAATATCTGGACTTAGAAATAATATTCGCATTATCTTTGGAGACAAAACTGTGAAGCCATATTATTCCTATTATAGTAACCAAGTTTATAAAAATAAAAAGAGAAATACCCGTTGATGATAATATAAATTCCGTTATAAAATCTGGTATTATACCTAAAGAAGTATCTATTACCAAAAATACCGAAATAAATAAAAAGAATATTAGAATCTTCTTGCTATCATAAAAAAAAGTAGAGGTAAATTTCCGTAAATTCATATATTGAATGTTAAATTAATATCTCTTAGATATTTGTCCAGTTTCTGTATTATTAATATTGTCTGAACTTGTCATATTGTTATTGTCTGTATTTGTCATATTGGTATTATCTATTTCACTTTGTGCTACAATTGAAGTAATAGAGAAGGTTGTTGATATCATTACCAATCCAATGACAATTAAAATTCCTAGGAGGAATATTTTTTGCATTTAACCACAAATTATCTTCTTTATATATAAATATATTGATAATGAAACCTTACTCTACTGTAATAATATATCTTTAATTTCAACAACGGTTATGAATAACTTTACAATCTTTTTTATTGAAAGAAGAATCATTACAAAAAAATACAACTAATAATACAAGTGTTATATAATATCTACCAATTCAAGATATCGAGAATGCAATTATTATTAGAATAGGCTTTAAATTTAACAATATCTTCTCTTAAATAGCTATTGAGTTTCTGTCAAAATGATATCTGCTATCTCTATAGTTTTGGTAGATGTTGGCTATTCTATATTTGGATTTATGTTTTTTCCATAATAAGGATAAGTAATTAAAGCCATACTTGACGTAATGAAAATATACGCAAATATTATTACATTAGTTAGAAATAAAATCAATTTTAAATGTGAATTTTACCTTCTCTATAAATTAATTTCAAACTATATATGTTTTAGTCATAAAATAAATTCTGCATTCACAGAGTGATATTAAAATTACAATAGACAAGAACTAACTATATGTTTATGCTTATCATTATAGAAATTGTATCGATTTTTAAAATAACTTTTCAGATGTAACAACTTTGCAGATACTCAATAAATTGAAATATTTTTTGTTTTTCTAGTTGGAACAATTAAGATGAAAAATATCAATGATAAAAATTACAATCATGTTATTTTCAGAAATCAGTTAGTAGAAATGAGTAATTGAAAGATAATATCAGATAACATGAAAAGAGATATTTACTCTAGAAAAGACTATCACAAGTATAATATAAAAACTTAGACAGTTCGTAAATAATTTATATAGATAATATTGATTTTGAACTTGGCGTTTATTCTAGTTTTAATGTAATATTACTCCTTGAAGGAGAGAACCGCTAGAATTCTAATTCACTATAAGAAATATTTGATAGATTTTTCATACATATTACTAAATTTAAATTTCTTCAATAAATTATTCTTTCATAATTATTTTTTAGTTAAAAACATTTTTGTTTAATTATTACTTTCCAAATTATTAAATTTATTTTCCAATAATTAAGGACATTAAAATAATCAAAATTTTGTTACATTTTCATTACTAATATTCAGATGACGTTTTTTGTATTCAATTCAAAAATTAATTACACAACCCCCCTTTTAGTTATTATTAGAAATTACCAGAATATTCTTCTTAAAATTTTGTTTAGATTTTCTCTTTACAGAATTTATGATGTATTACATCTAAATTGATTTATAATATATTTCTATTACAAATATATAGTGAGTTAAGTGTTTACCAAGAAATATAAATACAAAGAAATAAAAAAAATATTTATAGAAATATATTAGATTTTATTTAGAAAGAGGTATATTATTAATTATAATGTGGAATAAATCTTAGTTTTATACAACTGGGAATAAACTTCCAGAATAATTTGGGAATCTAGTCTTTCTGCTCGAGAATTAAGTCAAAGGATGATAAATTTACTCCAGTAATCTAAATAATACCTGGACTCATAAATTTATATAATAACGTGATCAATATGTTTTAGTTATACTAAACTTTTTAAATGATTTTAATTTCAATATGTTTTATATTTATATACATCTTAAAGGAAAAGGAAGATATTGCAGACAAATGGAAACGATAATAAGAATACAACTAATGAAGTAAATACATCGTTAATAACAGAAAAAACTACTTCTACAAAGGAACCTTCCTATAGGATTTTGTATGTTGATGATGATCTCGATATTCTATTTTCAATTAAAACTGGGTTAGAATATTATGGGTTTATAGTTGATACATTTTCTAACCCATTGGAAGCGCTATCTACTTTTAAACCAGAATTATATGATCTTGTTTTAGTCGATATTAAAATGCCTTTGATGAGTGGGTTTGAATTTCATCAAGAATTACGAAAAAAAGCACTTTATGGTACAGAAATAAAGACTTGTTTTATTACAGCATATGAAATTTATTTTGAGACATTAAGAAAAGAATTTCCAGAATTATATGATGGCTGTTTCATACGCAAACCTATCAAGATAGATGATTTGGTAAACAAGATAAATGAAGAATTAAGCCAAAAAATCTAACATACCCTAGCCTCATCTAAAAGATCTGAAAATTTATACATTTATTTTTATTCCTTAGACGTATTAGAAAAATAAATACAATATCTTAATTAAATAGGTTCATGAATGTATTACAATTATAAATTTTCTTGTTTATAAAAAGTTAGATTCATTTGTTCTAGCTAATAAAATTTAGAACGAGATTTCACACTGGTAAATATTTCATTTTTACAGGATTATCTTTGTTTCCAAATATATTTTCCTGATAAGCAGAATATAATTTTATTATTTGACCATGTTTAATCTGATAATCACCAACATAATGGATGATATCCTTGTATTTATCATCCAATGTCATCAAAGAGTGCGCTAAGCCATTATCAAGTAAGATATGGTTATCATCTCCTATATCCATCACCCTTCTTGCAAAAATAATACCTGGTCCCCAAATATTCTGATTATTATTGGCATCGTTAACTATAAAAACTGGACCTGTTGCAATCCCAATTCTAACAGCTAAAATGGATTCTTTATCTTTACCAACATTATGTCGTTTTAACTTGTTGTGTAACTGTATACTCAACTCTAGAGGGGCTTCAGGATTGGAGGTGAATCCTATCGCCATTCCATCACCAGTAGGAAGTACTTTTTTATCTATGCTTTTTCGAAATATTTCGCTAGATATCACAAAATTATTTAAAAATTCTATTTTTTCTATTTGCTTTCTAACTGACAAGATAGGGCTTGAAAGCCCAACAATATCAATAAAGAAAAAATTAGCATTTATTACACTCGATGGCCCGAGATCAGATATTCTATCATTTCCATAGATTCCTATTAATTTTTTATATAATTCTAAATGATTTTCATGAAATGCCATATCAAGATAAAAGACAGGTTTAGTTTTTATCGATGCTTTGCAAACACTACAAATGAGAGATGAAGAACTTGGAAAAGACAATAATGAGTTTTTATCCAATTCAAATTTTATCCAAGAAGGATGAATTGAACTAGATCCAATCAATGATAAAAATTTTATTTTTCTGACTATTTCATCTTCTTTTTCATCTAGTTTTATCTGTAACACTCCATCAAAGAGTGGACGGATTTTATCTATGATAGACTGTTCAACAACTGTATCATCTATAGTAAAAATTGAAAGTATGTTATTATTTTTCAAAGAAAAGGACAACGTATTAATAAATCGTAAAACATCTTTTTCATCAAAAATATTAAACAGATGTGAAAGCGAATCTATAACCATACATATTTTTTTTTGTTGGAAAGATGATGAATCATATTCATCTTGTCCATTATTACGATGATTTTTTTGTTCTTGCTTTGAAGTTAAAATAAATTTATCTATTTCTTTTTGTATAGCAGTTAAGCTATTATTAACTTCAGAATTATTTACCCCTGAAGAATCAATTTGTTCTCTCAAAAAAGGATTAATAAAGAAAGAATTAGAATCAAGGATTGAAGATAATCCATTAAATAATTTTTGATATTGTCGTTTGGTTAATGTCGAACTCAAGAAAATACCATTCTCACCTACTTTCAGATGAGATTCGAAGAAGGATTTACAATATGTAGTTTTGCCAGATCTACCAGGGCCCATTAATAAGAAAAGAGTATTATCATTATGTTGATCTTCATGATGATCGTTTCCAAGTAATTCTGTATATCCTGGGATTGGCAATATGATCATAAATACATAAGATTTATTTAAAGATAGATATAATTTTTTTATGGGAATCTTTATCGTAAAAATTTGATTGACCAATATAAATAATTTAATTTGTGTCATTTAATTATGATATTTTTACTAAATTGATAAATATTCTTTGTAACCAAATCTTAAATTCTCCTATCTGTTACGATATGAATTTCTTTCCCATCAAATAAATAAATAATATTCTTATTACGCCTGTACTTTAGTTAACACGATGAAAAAATGTATAGCGTTTCATTCCTATAAAGGAGGAACAGGTAAATCTACAATTAGCGCTAATATCTCGGTTTTACTAGTTAAAAAGGGATACAATGTTCTTCTTATTGATATGGACGTGTATGCACCAACTTTACAAACTTATTTTAGTCAAGAGCCTACGTATTGGATCAATAATTTCTTATTTAATACAGCTGAATTTGAAAACGTTATTTATGATCTTACTCGTCTAATCAGAAATTTTCCTACTTCACAAGACTCTCACCAGAAATTGGGAAAATTTTTTGTTTCCTTTTCAAATTCCTCTAAAGAAGAGATAACAAAGTTAGATGGAACATTACGACAAGATGCTTCGAAGCTAGAATTACTACGAAAATTTATTATGATAAAGGAAGAAATGGCCTATCAAAATGATATTGACTACATTATTATAGATACTAGTCCAGGTATACGATACTGGTCCATAAACTCTCTAGCGATAGCAGACTTGATTTTATTATCTTTAAAAATGGATAGCATTGACATTGAGGGTACAAAAAAAATGGCTAATGAAATATACTCGGCTTTTACGAAACTAGGTACAAAGTCTGTATTGCTTTTTAACAGAGCAGCTGGATATTGTCTTCCCCCCAACTTAATTCAAGAAACTTCATATGCTCCAGAAGCGAATTACGCAAATGTATTGACCGAACAGTCTACTATTACTGATAGGTTTAGAAAAGATGTAGATATGGAAATAATAGGTAATATACCATGTTATTGTGATATCCAATTCGATAATAAGGAATTTTTAACGGTATTGAAACATCCTTATCATCCCTTTACTCATTTGCTGAATAATTTGGTTGATAAAATAGACAAAATGTAATTTTGTTAGATTTATAACAAAATATTTTGTAACTTTCAATCACTCTATCTCTAAAAATTGTTTTATTGCAAGTTTAATTCAAAATTTAGATATTTGCTTTAAATCCAATTCCATGGTTGAATATTTCTTATTTGGCATTGTTTGGTAATTATTGACTTTGCTTTGTTAGATGCATCTTTTTCATTGTTGAGGGTTTTTAAATAATAGAGAAATAACTTTTCGTAAAGTTGTTTTGCTTTTTCTTCTGTGAATTCTTTATAAAAAGTTGGTTTTTCGTGGCTTTGTGTGACATTCTTGTCAATCACAAGTCCATCTTTTTCTTCTAGACCTTTAACAACGAAATATTCTTTTTTGCACATTTCACATGTTTCATCAAAAAATGTTTGATGTTTTAAACATGAAATCACGACTTTATAGAACATATTTAATATAAAAGATTAATTCTGAATTTCTAGATTACAGTTTTATTGAAGTTTTAACGATAACCATATTTAATAGATAAAAGTAAAAATATCAAGTCATGTCAGAACTCAACCAGTTACTTGTTCGCAGAATTAAGGAAGGTACAGTAATAGATCATATAGTTCCTGGAAAGGCATTTAATGTTCTAAAAACTCTTGATATAACTGGAAAAGAAGGAAATATTGTTACTGTTGCCCTAAATGTTCCAAGTAGTAAAAATACGAAAAAAGATATAATTAAAGTTGAGAATAAATTCCTAGAAAATGTTGATACAGATAAAATAGCTCTCATTTCTCCATATGCTACTATAAATATAATAAAGAACTACAAGGTTGCTGAAAAAAGAAAAATCCAAGTTCCAGAATCAATATCAGGAATTTTTAAATGTACTAATATTAATTGTATTAGTAACGAAGAAAAAGGAATTGTTCCTACAATAATAGTTTTAGATAAAACGAAAATAGTCCTAAAATGCAAATATTGTGCTCGATTGATCGATATAAATGAAATAGAGGAAATCTAACGTTATTTTATATTGTATATATAAAAAAGAAATTTAATATATTTATTAAAATAAAAAATAAGGATTAAGATTGTCCTAATATGATAATAGCCATAACTATACCGTAGATTGCTACTGCTTCTCCTAGAGCTGTGAATACTAATGCTTGTGACCTCAAATCAGGTCTTTCACTAATAACAGCTAAACCGGCTGCACCTACTCCACCAATCGCAACACCAGCCCCTAATGCTGCCAAACCAAAAGCTAAGCCTGCTCCGATGAATTTCATTCCTGCGCTTTCACTAGGTTGTGATTCTTGGGCAAAAGCTTCATTTGTAAAATAACTATCTGTAATTAATGCAACAGTTGCTATCAATGCCATGGTCGAAATTGATTTCATTTCCATAATTTAATTACGTAAGCAAGTTAAAAGGCACCCTATTTATGTATATCTAATACTTTATTACTTTATCAATTATTTAGTGATTTATTTAGTATATAATGAATAATTTATTTATTAATTATATCTTGTATCAAAATATTATATATTGATCAAACAAATTAAAAAATATAAACTTTAATATATTAAGTTTGTATGTTTTAAACTTTTAAATAATAAATAAAAAAACTAAATAATTTAAATTCTTTTTATCTTGTATAATGTCTGTTGACGTGTTTTAGTAAGATCTTCTTTAATTTTTGTTATAAAACTTTCATACTCTTCTTTAAGTTTTGACTTGGAATCTTCAAAGAGTTTTTCAATTACGTGACTATCTATTTTCATTTGCTTGCCTTCCTCTCTATTACGGCTTTCACTTTCTTAAGTCTTACGAATTCTTCTCTTTCCCTTTCTTCCAATGTAGATTTAATAAAAGTTAGAGCATTTTGATACTGGGGTATAATGACATATTCAAGAGCATTGATGAGTTTTTGAGTCTTTTCTAATTCTTTAGCAAGACTAAAAATTGCATTCTCATATTCTGCTGCTTTACAAATACCAGGTAAAATATCCCTAATTAATTTGGTAGCTTGATCCAATGATGAATTGGTATCCGAGAATCCGTAAGTCAAATTTGGAGATTTGTTCTTTGTAGATACTTCCAAAGACGGAATTTTTACATCTACAATTCTTTTAATATGAACATCAACAGCGATGGAAGGTGGTGTAGAACTAGCCAACGACTGAATTACAGAATTCCCTAAGGTAAGATAAGATTGAAAAATGGCTTTATATATATCGTCTAAAGGATCCCATATGTCTTCTCTAGCTTTATTTGCCTCGTCTATCATTTCATCGATTTTTTTTAATAATACTTCTCTTTTATCATCGAGAATTTTATGAACCATTTTTGAGATTTGCATAGAGCGGCGAATCTTGATAAGTTCAATTTTTGTTGCAACAACTTGTTTTCCAAATGACATATTAATTCACTATATTATAGTCACAATTATTTTGAAGGTTTTGACCCTCCTTTAAAATATTGTTCAATGTTTTTATCCTTAATTTTAGTAAGTTCTCCCTTTGGTAGGTTGGCTAAAATGTCCCATGCTCGAGTAAGGGTTTCTTCGAGATTTCTATTTTCATCGATACTTTGTTTCAAATAATAAGTTTCAAATTTATCCCCTACATCAAGATATTTCAAATCTACCCCTGTTAATCCAGCTCTTCCTACAATATCTGCTAAGGCTCTAACTTCTTGTGATCGAGAATATGCATCATATAATTGATTTCCAACTTCCATATGATCACCTCTTGTTTTTCCTTCGCCAACTCCATCTTTCATCAATCTGGAAAGAGACATCAATACATTAACAGGTGGATACACCCCTTTTCTAAAAAGTTCTCTACTCAACACAATTTGACCTTCTGTAATATAACCAGTAAGGTCAGCAATTGGATGGGTGATATCGTCGGCTGGCATAGACAAAATGGGAACTTGAGTGACACTTCCATTTCTACCCTTGATTCTTCCAGCTCTTTCGTAATTATTAGCAAGATCTGTATATAAATAACCTGGATATCCTTTTCTTCCTGGTACTTCTTCTCTAGCAGCACTGATTTCTCTAAGAGCTTCACAATAGTTGGTCATATCAGTCAAGATAGCTAAAACGTGCATACCAAGATCAAATGCAAGATATTCTGCCACAGTCAATGCAACTCTAGGTGTAATTATTCTTTCTATTGCAGGATCATCTGCTAGGTTAAGAAACAATACACTCCGTCTTAACGCACCCGACTCTTCTAAACTTCTTTTAAAATACTGAGCTTCAGAATACTGAACCCCAATTGCAGCGAAAACAACTGCAAAATCTTCATTGGTACCTACTACATTGGCCTGTCTAGCAATTTGAGCTGCTAAAATATTATGAGGTAGTCCAGACCCAGAAAAAATTGGTAATTTTTGCCCTCTTACAAGAGTAAGCATTCCGTCAATAACGGATATACCTGTCTGAATAAACGAAGTTGGATATTCTCTTCTTTCTGGATTCATCGGTTCACCATTTACATCTAGAAATTTGTCAGCAATTGGTTCAGGTAGACCATCATTTGGTCTTCCCAGTCCGTCGAAAACTCTGCCTAAAAGTTCATTAGAAACTGGCATTACCATAGTTTTTCCTAAAAATTTTGCCTTGGTGCCCGTTATAGCAAGACCGGATGTTCCTTCAAAAACTTGAACTACTGCTTTTCCATTTCCGACCTCTAAGACTCTACCAAGTCTTTTTTCTCCTTCAGATGTTTCTATTTCGACCAACTCATCAAATGATGCTCTGGTAATTCCGTCTACAATAATTATAGGACCTTTAATTTCCGCTACCTTGGTATATTCAACACCACCACTACTTGTGTTAGACAATGAGTTCTACCTCCTCTTTTTTTGATCTTATTTCATTGAACTGTCTGTCCATTGTCGATTCCAATTCATCCAGCTTGGAAACCTGTTCGTCTGGAATTTCAAACTTTGCTTTAAGTAAGGAAGGAATAATCGACATTGACCGAATATCTGAGAGAGGTATATTTTCCTTGAGAGATTTTAGTGATTCATTGTAAAATTTGACCATCAATTTGACAAGTTTTAATTGCTTTTCTGGACCACAATAAGTATCAACTTTATCAAAAGAATTTTGTTGAAGGATCCCAATTTTTATCATTCTTGCCATTTCGAGGATTAATTTTTCCTCATCAGGTAATGCTTCAGGACCTAACAATCTAACAATTTCTTTAAGTGTATCTTCTCTTTGTAGTATGTTATAAGATTCAGCTCGCAGATTGTACCAGTTCGGACTGATATTGTCAGTCCACCATTTTGAGACATCTTCTAAATAACCTGAATATGATTGCATCCAATTAATTGATGGATAGTGTCTAGAATATGCTAATCGAGTATCTAGAGCCCAAAAAGTCTTGATAAACCTAATAGTATGAGTAGTGACTGGTTCAGTAAAATCAGCTCCCGAAGGTGAGACTGCCCCAACAATGGTTACAGAACCACTTCTATCAGGAGAACCTAATGCACGCACCCTACCAGCCCTTTCGTAAAATTCTGCTAATCTAGATGCGAGATAGGATGGATATCCTTCTTCAGCAGGCATTTCTTCTAATCGTCCTGACATTTCTCTTAATGCTTCAGCCCATCTACTTGTAGAGTCAGCAACAAGAACCACATCCATTCCCATATCTCTGTAATATTCAGCCATTGTCACACCTGTGTAAATTGAAGCTTCTCTGGCGGCAACAGGCATATTACTAGTGTTAGCAACGAGTACTGTTCTTTCCATCAAAGGCCTATTAGACCTGGGATCTATTAAATGAGGAAATTCAACAAGAACTTCAGTCATTTCGTTACCTCGTTCTCCGCAGCCAATATACACAACGACCTTAGAGTCAGCCCATTTGGCTATTTGATGTAGCGTAACTGTTTTACCTGTCCCAAAGCCTCCAGGTATAGCACCTGTCCCCCCTTTCGCTATGGGAAAATATGTATCAATAACTCTTTGCCCGGTTATCAAAGGTACGGTAGGATCGAAACGTTCTGTATATGGCCTTGGTTTTCTGACTGGCCATTTATGATACATTTTCAATTGAGACTTTGTACCATTATTTTGGATAGTAGAAATTACCTGTTCCAAGTCAAAATCACCCTCAGAGGAGATATCGATTACCTTCCCACCTTTGGAGTCAGGAGGAACTAGAATACTATGAGTCAAAAGTGGCGTCTCTTCGACTGTTCCTATTACTGTACCTGCTTTAACATCATCACCTAATTTCAAAGTAGGTTTAAAATGGTATTTTTTCTTTAGATCAATTGGTGTGGTTGCAATTCCTTTACTTATGAACGCACCAGATTTTTTGGCTATTTCTTCCAGTGGTCTTTGAATACCATCATAAATTTTTCCAATAATACCGGGTCCTAACAACACAGATAAAGGTTGTCCAGTACCTACTACTGGTTCTCCAGGTCGTAGACCGGAGGTAGATTCATAAACTTGAATAAACGCAACATCACCTGTTAATCGAATAACTTCTCCAATTAGTTTAGATTCTCCTACTTCAACAGTTTCATACATTTTTGCCGAAGCCATTCCATCGGCTCTGACTGCAGGTCCACTTACCCAAACAATTTTTCCTTTTGCCACCATTTTAGTTTACCATTCCTCTTAAAATTTGGGCTATATTTTTCCTTATTAAAGGTTTGAGACTTTCAATCCGAGAATCTAAAG
>DASQLB010000271.1:0-8190 GCA_035630235.1 Nitrososphaeraceae archaeon
CAAGAGCAAATGAGGATGAAATCAAACATATTTTAAATCAGAATATTTCTAATTTTAATCTAAAATTAAAGAGTAATATTGAGAATATATTACTACAAAACAAACTTAGCAAACAAGGAATCGAGAAGGTTATTAAAAAAATTATTGATTTGACAGAAAGAGCCATGGTAGAACCAGGAGAGGCAGTAGGAGTAGTCACTGCTCAATCTATTGGCGAACCTGGCACACAGATGACCTTGAGAACATTTCATTACGCAGGAGTTAAAGAACGAAATGTAACCTTAGGACTTCCTCGTTTAATTGAGTTAGTAGATGCGAGAAAAAAACCTATAACACCTACAATGGATATATACTTAGATGAAGACCATCGTGTTTCAAGAGAAAAAGCATTAAGTGTTGCAAAAGAGATAATACATACTAAGGTTATTGATGTAGTTGAAAAGACAGATATTGATTATAGTGGAATCATAAAATTGACCTTTTCGCAGAATAAATTAAATGACAGGGGTTGCATTTTGACAGATATTTTTGAAATTTTAAAGGGGTCTAAAAAGAAATATGACACCACTCTTGATGAAAATGAAAAAAGTATTGTTTTAAAGATGAATGAAGAATTGGATGCTCAAACCTTATTACTATTGAAAAATAAGCTCCTCAATACCAGAGTAAAGGGTGTACCAGATATAGAACGAGTTACAATAGTTAAACAAAACGAGGAATGGGTAATACAAACTGCTGGCTCTAATTTATCAAAAATAATTTATGTAGATGGAATAGATCTTTCACGTGTCACAACCAATAATGTTTATGAAATATGGCAAACTTTAGGCATCGAAGCAGCTAGAACTGCCCTCGTAAGAGAGGTTACCAACACTCTAGAAGAACAAGGTCTTGAGGTGGACATCCGACATATTATGCTGGTAGCTGATTTAATGACATCTAAAGGGTATCTTCAGCAAATCGGAAGACATGGAATTGCTGGAACCAAAACTTCTGTCTTGGCAAGAGCTGCTTTTGAAATAACTGTTCCTACCATTGCAAAAGCATCAATGGAAGGGCAAACGGAAGCATTAAAAGGAGTTACAGAAAATGTTATTGTAGGGGCAACTGTACCTGTTGGAACAGGGATGGTTGACTTGTACATGAAGGTGAATGAACAAAATGAAGAATCTAGAGAAAATAATTAAAGAGGCAAAATCGTCCAAAAAGTATAAGGAAGGATTAAAAGAAGTCAAATCTAGTGTTAAAGGATCAAAATTAATTATCGTGTCTACCTCGCTTCGCAATACAGATAAACAATTTATTGAAAAACACTGCAATGAATTGAAAGTTCCTATTTATTATTATGGTGATAATTCTATAAAATTAGGACGACTTTTCAATAGACCTTATAGAATATCCACTGTAGCGCTTAAATCAGTTGCAGACGAAGATATAAATGCATTATTGGAAAATCAATAATTTTTTTTATTATTTTAAATTTTTTGGCCACTAGAAGATCTTAATCATCCAAATATTTTAATAATTTCGTTCTTATGTAGAAATATGGACTATCAATATAATTCTGACGAAGAAAATTATATATCCACTAAGAAATTATTTTTGATTTTAGGATTATCAGTGTTTGGAGTCTTTATTGTTTTATCTTTTTTTGTCTTTCCAATTAATAATTTAATCCGAGAAACGGTCTCTGAAGAAGCAATTATAATCTCTAAAAGTGAAAATATATGTGTAGTTGAAACAATGGATCATCCTAGACAAATTAATAATTGCGTTTATGAGCCAGGAGATTTGGTACAAGTTACCTTTGATGAAGGAACACAGAGCATAAAAAAACACCAACTCGTAAATAATTAAAATTCAATTTTAAATTATTCCACTTGACAATTAACTCACGTCCTTTAACTAATTTTTAAACTATCATAAAATTTTTACTAAAATTTAAATTATACTTTATTTCACAGCATCTTATTATTTGATGTATAATAATTCAAAATTGGAATTCGAGGTCTTATAGTATAATGATTGAAAAAATAAAGTTAACATCTGATGAACTTCGGCTTATTTCTTTGTTCCAGAGCATCACTAGTGCTACTGCAAGAGATTGTATAGTAGATGAAAAAATGGATAGAGTAATTTTTGTTGTGAACAAAGGTCAGATGGGTCTTGCTATTGGCAAGGGAGGAACTACGATAAAACAATTACAAAATGTTATTCCTCGTAGAATAGAATTAGTTGAATATTCTGATAATGAAGATGAATTTTTAAAAAATATTCTCAATTCTAGTATGATCAATGAAATAAAGATTAATAAAAGGATAGATGGTACAAAACAAGCAATTGTTGTTGTTGATTCAAAAAAAAAGGGTGTTGTAGTTGGAAAAGAAGGTAGAAATGCTGAAAAAGCTAGGTTACTTGCAAAGCGTTATTTCCACATATCAAATGTTTTAATATTGAGTCCTGAACAAACAATTAATGATAATAATAATGGTGTGAATATGTAAAATGGCAAAATCTCCTCTAGGATTGTTCGCTGGACGTGTACTTGAATCAAAAAGAAAACGTTCTAGATGGGCAAACAAATATTATAAAAGGCGAGTATTATTGCTCGACAAGAAAACAAATCCGATGGAAGGAGCTCCTCAAGCTAGAGGAATTGTTTTAGAAAAAGTCGGAATAGAATCAAAGCAACCTAACTCAGCTGTACGTAAATGTGTAAGAATCCAGTTAATAAAGAATGGAAAATCAATTACTGCGTTTCTTCCTCGGGATGGTGCATTGAATTTTGTAGATGAGCATGATGAGGTAATAGTAGAGGGCATCGGAGGTTCAATGGGTGGTGCCATGGGTGATATACCAGGAGTACGATGGCAAGTATTCAAAGTGAATGGTGTTTCATTAAAAGAGTTGGTATACGGTAGAAAGGAAAAGCCGAGGCGATAAATATGAGCGGGAAAGAAAATATAAGAATATTACTGTTTAACAAATGGGAAACTGGTAATATTGAAATCAATGATCCAGGTCTAACAAAGGTCATATCTTTAAATCCCTCCATGGTCATTCCGGTTTCTTTTGGAAGACATGAACATCAAAGACTCAAAAAAGCTGAGGTAAATCTTATTGAAAGATTAGCCAATAAATTAATGCGTTTCGGAAAAAAATATGCAAAGAATACAGGTCGAATGGGTGGAAAAAAAGCAAAGTCACTAAATGTTGTTCAAACCGCTTTTGACATAATACATTTAGAAACAGGAAAAAATCCTGTCGAGTTATTGATAAGAGCCATCGAAAACTCTTCTCCAAACGAGGACACTACTAGAATTGTATATGGTGGTGTTGTCTATCACGTTTCAGTAGATGTATCTCCCCTGCGACGTCTTGATTTGGCACTTCGGTTCATAGCAGAAGGCGTAAGGGAGTCAACTTATTCCACTCCTCAAATGATCGAAGAAGCATTAGCAAAAGAAATTCTTTTAGCATCAAATAATGACATGTCAAGTCATGCAATAAAGAAGAAAAATGAGCAGGAACGTATTGCAATGGCTTCAAGATAAATCTTTTTGGATTTTGTTTCCACTTTTTCTCTTTGTTATAGAATGCTGATAAAAATCTTTTTATCGAAAGATGAAAGTTAATAAATAATGGCAATTACTACTCCAGTCATTATAAATGAGTAGCAAAGACGATTTTGTTTTTTCCAAAGGGGCTTTGATGAGTACAAAAGCTGGGAAGGAAATACTTAAACAGGCCATATTGAGAGAAAGAGGATACAAGCAATATAATAAATACAAACTTAAATATGAAACTGAATTTGAAGATTTTACTAAGCGTTTTCTTCTATCCTTACATCGACGCATAATTTCTGACACTTCTCCGAGTTCAACCCTATCTAAATTTGCTGAAGAAGTCGGTTCACAAGAAATGGATCTTGATTCATCAAAAATTGAAAATATTAAGAATCGTCTCTCTAGACCAGAAATTCTAGCAGATAGAGTGCAAAGGATATTGGACTCTAATTTTGTTAAAATGACCTTCCCTGTTTTTAATGCGTTATTTGATGGGTCGGTGGCTTATTTTAAAGAAGATATATCAAACGAACTACGAACCTCTATAATAGATGGGCATATTATAGCTATAGATCTGAGCGAACCAATGGATAGAATTATAGATAAAGATGAAGATCTCGAATATCTAGATGACTATAGACTAATGAATCCATATATTTTGGATTTGGCACGGGAAAAAATTTCGTTCGGAGGCGATTCAGTTCTAAAGGCTTTCGAAGATGGATTTAAGGACGCCCGAATAGGTCAACTAATAGATAATAAACTAAAGGCTAAACCTGAATCCATTACTGATGAACTTATGATTGGTTGTTATAAAAAATATCGGTCAGTGATGGGTACTGCTGGTAGAAATATGGCTTTAAATCAGACACCATTAAATGAAATTTATCATTTGGGAATGTCGAAAGCAAGTGAATCTGTAGGTTGTGGAAATGAGATGCAAGATGCAATTAATGAAGGGGCAATTAAGATACCTTCCTGGCCTCTGTACTATTCACTTATTGCCAATGATGTTAGAAAAGGGTTTGAACTTACCCTAAAGAAAAGCGAAATATATTTGGATGAAGCAAAACTCGCCCTCGAATTTCTTCCTGAAGAATTTGAGATTAAACCATTTCTTATGTTTTTATTTCTTACTGTAAATCACTATAACCAATACTGGTATCATGATATCACAAAACGTGATCTCTTTAAATATTTCGAAAGGACTATTCACCCCCTTACACGAAAGTTTACTTAATTTATAGTTTGATTAAGTATGTATTGGACAGAAATATACCGACCAAAAAATTTAGAGAGCATTCTTGGCAATGAAGAAATTAGACTTAACCTACTAAAATGGTTGATAAAATGGATTCCTGGAACAAAACCTCTACTATTAATAGGACCTCCCGGAGTAGGGAAAACTACAATTGTTAAAATATTATCTTCTTTTTTGAACTACGATCTAATAGAATTAAACGCTAGTGATACTAGAAGTGGTGCACAATTAGAAAAATTAATAAATCCTCTTCAAAATAACACGAGTATTTTTGGAAAAAAAATTCTTCTGTTTTTTGATGAAGTAGATGGTATTTATGGAAGGGAAGATACTGGCGGACTCGAAATTCTTATTAACATTGTAAAAGCATCAAACTTTCCTATATTATTTGTGGCTAATTCTAATCATATTAAATTAAAAAATTTATCTAAATTATGTAAAATATTTAAATTCCAACTTATATCATCAAATCTCTTGATGATGTTTTTAAATTATGTATTATTTAAACAAGGCAATTCTCTTACTTTTGATGATAAAAAATGGATAGTGGAAAAAAGTAATGGTGATGTAAGAACAATGCTTAATCTAGCTCAATCAAAATGCTCTGGCTACGGAAAGTTTATCCATCAAACATTTAAAGTAGATATTTCTGAAGGTCTAAATGAATTTTTTCTAAGTAAAAAAAAGGATGAGGCTAGAAAAATTTTGTTATCTTTAGATGGAAAATATTCTGATCCTCGATATGGTTTATCTTCTGAAGAAAGGAGAAAAGATATTGTCAATTCGTTATTTACCAGCATTATATCCTCTAATCTAGATATTGATAGTTTGGCTCCGCTATTGGATAATCTTTCTCAAATTGATTTATTTGTCGCAAGGATAAACAAAAATAGAAACTGGAATTTATTAAAATATATGAATAATGTAGTAATTGAACATTTGTATGAAAATATACAAAATAAAATAATATCTTATCATCAATATGGAATTAGTTGGCCTCTGATGGGTCAAGTATTCTCCAGAGGGACACCTTTGCGTAGTTTGATTTCCAAGTTATCTTTGTCATTTCATGTTTCATCCAGTACTTTCGGAATGATATTTTTTCCATATCTATTGGAAATTATTAAGGAGTTTAAAATCGATATTCATGACTTGATTTCAAATCTAATGCTAGATGAAAAATTTGTAGAAATCATTCAGAAAGAAATTCTTAGGTCAAAACGATATGAGCGAAGTTGAGTGGATAAAATTATTAGTAAAATTTAAAGGGAAATGTCAAAGTTGTGAAAATCCAATTTTACCAGGAGAATATGCGTTATGGTCAAAATCTTCAAAAAAAATCAAACATTTAGAATGTAAGACTAATAACATCAATAAAATTGCAAAAGAACAAGCTGAGCAATATTCCGAATTACACTTAGAATGTTTTTTATGTAATACTGTTGAGGATATTTCTATTTACTTATTCAAGGATTTTTTAAATCATGAAAGTCAAAAAGATTCGATATTCTTGTGTAGATCCTGTTTAGAAAACCCTAACTCCTATTTAAGATACCAGGAAATAATGTATGAAAAAGTCAAAAAGATAGCAAAATTAAAATCTTGATGTATGTAATATAAATAAAATGTCAAGTGAATATGAACAAAATATTGCAAAGTTGCTATTCGAAAAAAAGCAAAAAATGGATCTATTATTAGAAAATCCACAAAAAAATAAATATGAAATACAATTATTGTCTAATGAAACTGAGACATTAAAAGCATTATTTGAAAACTATAATCTTGGTATGAATGTTTTTAGAAGGGCACAAGGTGGACGCTCTCATTTACGTGAATAGCTTTTATTATTTCAATATAATCACTAGTTCATCATAATAGTATTTTTGTATGAATCTTCATCCAGTAAATCTTTTTTGTCAGTATTTTTTGTTATATATATATACTAGATCACCGGATTAATGCTGAAGCCATGCACGAAGAAAAGTTAAAGAAATTGTATGAATTGAAAAATTTAGCTGAATCGGGAGGTGGTAAGGAGAGAATTGATGCTCAACATTCGAAAGGAAAACTCACAGCTAGAGAGAGAATTGATCTTCTTGTTGATGAAGGAAGTTTTATTGAATTGGACAAATATGTGACTCATAGAGGTGATGATCCTGAAACTCAAAAATTTTACGGCGACGGAGTAATAACTGGATTTGGTTCAATTAATGGTAGAAAAATCTTTGTGTTTGCCTATGACTTCACGGTTTTGGGTGGATCATTAGGAGAAATGGCCTCTAAAAAAATAGTAAAAATTATGGATAGAGCCATTAAAGTAGGTGCACCTCTTATAGGAATTATTGATTCAGGTGGAGCTAGGATTCAGGAAGGTGTAATGAGTTTAGATGGATATGGTGATATATTTTACAGAAATACTACAGCTTCTGGGATTATTCCACAGATAACTGCTAGCATTGGTCCTTGTGCTGGAGGAGCTGTATATTCTCCAGCAATGACGGATTTTGTAATAATGGTAGAAAATATAGGTCAGATGTTTGTGACTGGACCAGAAGTGGTTAAGGAAGTTTTAAGTGAAGATGTCTCTTTTGAAGAACTCGGAGGAACTTCTACCCACGCAACAAAATCTGGGGTAGCTCATATGGTGGCGGCTAATGAGTATGAATGTATGGAAAAGATTAAAAAATTAATAACATTCTTACCTCAAAACAATTTACAAGAACCACCTTCTCTCGAGACAAATGACGATCCAAATAGACTGGATCCATCATTAATTGATATGCTACCTGAAAATCCGTATCAACCATATGATATTAAATCAATCATAACAAGTATAATAGATGATAAAGAATTTTTTGAAATTCACGAAACTTTTGCAAGCAATATTATCGTAGGATTTGCAAGAATGGGTGGTAAAACTGTTGGTATTGTATCTAACCAACCTATGTTCTTAGCGGGCGTTTTAGATATTGATTCTTCTAATAAAGCAGCACGATTCATTAGATTTTGTGATTCTTTTAATATTCCTATAATTACATTAGTCGATACACCTGGTTATTTACCTGGAACTGATCAAGAACAAAATGGAATTATTAGACATGGTAGTAAGTTATTGTATGCTTATTGCGAGGCTACAGTACCTAAAATTACTTGTATCATTGGAAAGGCGTACGGTGGAGCATATATTGCGATGGGAAGTAAGAACCTAAAAACAGATATCAATTTTGCATGGCCTACTGCTGAAATTGCTGTTTTAGGTCCAGAAGCAGCAATTACAATAATTCATAGAAGAGAACTCAAGAGCTCTTTAGATGCAAAAACAATTAAGAAGAAATTAGCAGATGATTTTAGGAAAAAATTTGC
>DASQLB010000272.1:0-2766 GCA_035630235.1 Nitrososphaeraceae archaeon
TCCACTAGCTTGGTTAAATTGACCAGTAGCAACACCTTTTGATCCCCATTTCAATTTGTGTTCATATTCTGTTGTTGTTGCTGCTGCTGCAAATGAAGATTGGTACGTCATACCACTACTACCACAATTTAAAATCAAAAATGAAAGTAAAACAGTCATGCCACAAAAAAATATAGTGTTTTTAAAATTCATACTTTGTTAACAAAATAAATAATATATTAACTATTCTTATAATTGTTAAAATTAAAAAATTAAAATAAATAAATTTATGAGATCATTTAGGATTTCTTTTTATACCGCTCACCCTCTTCTAAAGGAATACCATACAATGGGTCATTACCAAAGTGATTATCTATTTTATTTGAATCGATGTTTATTATGCCAAGAGTATTATTTATTACTTGAATGCTTAGAGGGACTTCAGTAACCGGTCCTTGAGGCATACTGATTGTTCCAGTGCCATTAAATACAGTAACATTATTTTGATTTGCAATATTTGTTAACACAAAATCAGTAAGAGTGTGTGTATGCTTTGATGTTCCATCAGTTTTAATCATTTCAAAAGAGGCATCAAAAATAGTAGAATTATCCCCAACTTGAGTTTGATTTGATAAATTAGTTTTCCAAATTCCAGATATTATCCATAATGGTTTTGCATTTTCATCATCTACAATACCTATTGTTCTTCCAAACAAATAATCTCCTTTTACCAGATCTGGAGGAATTCCCATGGCTGTGCCTATACTTGAAGAGAAGAACAAAAATAATCCACTAGCAGCGATCAAAGAGGCAATGAGAAAAGTGCTTATTACCGTATTTTTTAGAAATATTTTTTCCATTAAATTATTTTGGTTAACTCTTCTTATTACTATTTCTCTTTTATTTCTATTTTGATTTGATAAAGTTATTTTAAATTTATTTTTTCGCATCTAGAAATATATTTATAAAACAAATTTAACCAATGTTCATATTTACATTGGCCCTTTAACTAAATAGGTTTTATATTTACTATTTTTAGGTAAATGTGTTAAATTTGAACCATTCTATAAAGTAGGTCCAGATATACTTACAACTTGAAAAAGATAATAAAAGATAAGAACGGAGGATGATAATTCATATAAAACGTATTGGCTCTATGAAACTATACGTATCCCGATCAGAACGCGCTCCTTGAAAATCCTGATGTAAACGCGTTGCTTGAAGACTCGACTATAAAATCTCAGCTTGAAAAATCCCAGTAATTCCGTATCAACGGGATTATTCCCATAATTTTTTAAAATTAAAAATCTTCAAGTATTTTTATATTTTTTCTTTTTCAAATGAAATTTAGTCGTTGCATAAAAAAAATAATTATTATCTGGTAAATTTTTTAATAAAAAATTAATAATTATTAAGGACTCGTATAGTATATCTGTACGAGTTTTCTGATTGTTCTGACAACTTATTTGACTATAATGACTAATTATTTGACAGATATGACTAGCATTTAAATTCATTCAAACTAACAAATATTGTGCCTCAAATAATTTCTTCACACGAAAAACTTGCGGTATTATATGACTGGCTCAGTGGTGATCAAGAATAGATATAACCAAAAACACATTATAGGAAATGGTACTGTATCAATTAACAACTACCATTATAGGTTTGAATGAGTAACTAGTCATTTTAGAATATAATTAATTATAAGTTTAAAATATATTAATGCAACTACATACTGAAACACAATAAATGACATTATTGAAGGAAAATTGATTTTATTATAAATACCATTCCGTATTAATTTAATAAATAAAAGATCTATACATTTAAAAATTTAATAATCTTTTCTTGATCTTAATTTTATAACATACTGATCTAAATAATATCCTAATTCAATAAGTTCTAAACTTGTTTATACAAGCTCTTTTGATATTTAAACATCTTAATCTTATTTAGAGTATTATCACGTTCCATTTCGATTACTTCATAATTGAAAAGTAATCTAACTAAGATAACATGATGCGAGTATATTTTTCCTGAGAATGATTTTAAAATGAAATTTAGCCTAAATAAGATAAGACAATTAAATGACAATTAAAGTTGCGTACTATATTTATATGGATCTTATCCGCGTAGTCTATATATATTCAACGATACGCTCAGTAAGATCCTTGGTTCCAATATCATTATCTATGCTAAATTCATCAGTAGTACATGTATTGGGTAGATTAGCTTGTTTTCTACATAGAGTAGACATTTACTAGTCATTTAATTATTGTAGACTACTTGCTACAGGTAAGTTTATTTAACATTTTTGATTACAATAAATTAACCCAATTCCATATAGAAACATAACTTTTTAATCATACTTGAAAGGAGACTTAAACCAAGAAAGTAAAGATTAGTGAATACATTATAACAGTGGTTTTTTTTATTTTTTCAAATCTAATGGTATGTCAAGTTTATCATTATATTATATAATAATTACATAATATTATAAAACCAAAATCGTTTTCAACATATTAACCTTCACTATCATGAATAATAATTAGTAAGGGGATAATGGTTGTGATTGTATGTTTATTGATGGTATTTGTTGTATGATCGTTGATGGTATGTGTTGTGTAATTATTTTTGGGGCTTGAGCTGGGTCTTGTTGTGATTTCGGAGGATTACCAGGGGTTATGGTAAATTCATCCCATACTTTTCCTTCATTTGATATCATCTTACAACTTATTGTTTCGTTATTGACATCACAATGTAAAGCTCCATTACTTTTGACAT
>DASQLB010000273.1:0-6882 GCA_035630235.1 Nitrososphaeraceae archaeon
AATGGCAGATCCTAAATATGTTATTGCAATGGGAGCATGCTCTATTACTGGAGGTTTGTATATTGATTCCTATAATGTTTTGCCAGGAATAGATGGTATTATTCCTGTAGATGTATATGTGCCAGGATGTCCACCAAGACCAGAGACACTTATCCAAGGTTGTATGTTATTGCAAGAGAAAATAAAAAGGTCGAAAATAAAATGACAAGCAGTATCAAACTTTTTAAAAATTTAAGTATTTAAAATATAATCAAGTTGATTTAGGCATAACCTAAGTAATTAATATCATAGCAAGATAATATAATATATTTCTGAAAAAGGAAATTATTTCTTGATAAAATTGTACTATGGTTATAAACAAAAAAATTACTTTCCAGTCACATATATTAGATTTAGAATTGACTAATATTAATTATGCTTCAGAGAAGATCTTGTTTTTATTATAATTTTATAAATTTTATATGTATTAGTTAGAACTGATTGCATAATAGATTCAATTAGAGTCAATCCAGAATTCTGATTTTGTTATCATTTGGAAGAGAAATTGATAAGCTTTCATTGACAATTCATTTAAGTGGATATAGGTCTGAAGTTATTAAAAATATTACAGTTATAATTATATTCAATATCGTCATGATCACTCAAAATTAGTACATTTATTTTATTGTTCAATCCAACTAAGTTGATCGCTAATAATAAACCATTAATTAGTGGCATATTATACTTCACTAGTATTAATGAAAATTATTAGAATTTTGTTTAAGGCGATAGGATGCTTGAATAGGATTCAAAATATCGAACTTTGGGCGCTCCTTAACAAAACCTCACTTAAGTGGTCTAGTTATGAACCTTAGTCTTCTAAAGTGTGGATTTCTTGATTAATATTCAATAAAAAATAAATGTATGGATAATATTTAAACATAGATAATAATTGTTCAAAAAAATTTAAAATATTCTTTTTGATAACTTATTTTTTATACAATAGTAGGTATGTCATTGTTGTTTCACAAATCTATTAAAATTAGGAATAGATACATTACACTTCATGAGATGCCATTCCCTTTGAAAATAGGTAACAAAATTGGGAATTACTTACGTGCACGTAAGTATGATTCAACAAATGCTTTAAAATATATATTATAAAAAGTAAGAGATTTACAGAGACATATTCTATATTCTTAATTCAATACCTCAGATTTATCAATATATTGTTTAAAAAAAAGTAATCCAATCAAACAGAGGTAGCAAAACTTGATATACGTATGATTTATAGAAATATATGATATTTTTAATTTCAATTTAGCAATTCAAACATTATTGTTTTATATATAACATAAAAAATTAAGAAATTGTCAAATCTTAACGACATACCACAATGTTGAGTATAATAATGTTACAAATTGTTGATTATCATTATAGAGATATCGTATCATTATAAAAATAAAATAGTTGTCTTTATCCTATCTTATCAAAATCTTCAGAATGTCTTGCTAGTGCACGTATTTTCCTATCTATCTCTTCTTTTACCATTGAATCAGCTTCATCCATTTTACTGTGAATAAATGGAAAATTCAAAGGAGAAATACCAATATTATTAAGTAATTCTTGTTGTTGTTGTATTATTTTATTGGAGATAGAGTGAGGGGCAAAACCCAGATTTATTGAGTTTGTTGAAATATCTCTTATGTCCGGAATTCTTCTATAAAAAATCATCACTACAATAAAGATGGAGTCCTATTTAAATTATAAGGCTTTAGTTTCAATTGTGCACGTAAATATCTAGAGTAAACTATTTTTCGTAAGAACATCCCTATAATATTTGTACTATATGAGAATTAGTGTAATTGACGATAATTTAACAATAATTTTTTTCCGATTTAGTCCGAAATAGATTATACGAAAGTTAGGACAAGCAGGCATTATGGATGAGAACCTACTTCAAAGAGAATCCACTATATATTATTAAATTGCATTTATTATTTATAAAAAAGAGATAGAATTCCATTTGTAGAAAAGTACTCATTACACTACAAATAAACTGTTAAAAGACAGATAAAAATAATTTGCAATAAAGAAAGGAAATAGAGTGAACTACGAATGGAGATATATATAACTTAGAAACTGCAGTTATTTTCTGTCAGATGATGTTTGTTGATGAATATGTTACCAATATAAGGGTAGGGAATGGGGGAAAAGAGATGATGTTAAATGTATCATTGAATAACCATTTTGAAAATTTTAATTGAAATATACTTAGTATTGATAAATTGTTAAATAAAAAACTTGTAATAGAGAAAAATTACAAAGGTTAAAAATATTTATGGAGATATTTCGATAATTTAGTTAAAAAAATTGATCAAAAAGCAATTACCTGTCCTCATTTCATTTATTTATTTAAATATTGAGAAAAAATATTATAGAAGATAATATGTTTAATGTTATATAGTATAATCCACAACAGCCAGTATGGATTCAAAACTTTCTTCCATAGTAATTACATCGATTCTTGCATTTGCATTAATTGCAGGTGTACCAGCTGTATTCGAAAATGTATTAGCACAACAAGACGGTAGTGGTCAATCTGGCGGAGACGCAGGCATGGACCAATCTGGCACAGGCATGGACCAATCTGGCACAGGCATGGACCAAACTGCAGGAAATAATACAGGATTTGCCCCAGGCCAAGCAGGTACTACATCAGACCAAACTAGCACAGATGGAAGCAGCGATAGTAGCAGCGATAGTAGCAGCGATAGTAGCAGCGAAGATAACGGCGACGAAAGTGAAGATAACGGCGACGAGGATAAAGATGAATAATTGAGATAAAGAAAAGCAATATCTCTAGTGAGTATAGAATGTAACATTCTACAATATTTTTTTATAATTTATTTAATAAACCATCAGGCATTTTTTTATTATTAATTTTTTATTAATCAAGTAAATATTTATAAAATTTTATCCTTTCTCCTTTAATATACGACAAACTCATATTTTCACTAGGTTTAAAAGTTTTTCCCTCAATTATTCATTGAGTTCATTGATCAATACTATTAAAAAATAATATAAACGCATACTTAATGAATGCACCATCTAAACTAAACCTTAACTTAAGAAACCTATGTTAATAATTTACATTACATTATCAACTTACTTTAATTTTAATAATAATAAATATATACGATAAAGAGACTGAATTTTTCAAATCTTTTCGAATTTTAGCGTGAATTTTATAATAAATAATAAAAAATAATTTAATATTAATTATTTAAATAATTGTTTTAACAAATTTGTACATGAGTGAAGATCTGAAAGACTCCTCATTAGGATTGGTAGTAGCAGGCTATGATATTATACCGAACAAACCCTTGTTATATAGGATTGGGCTCTACTCTGCAGACGTAGTTGAATCAATTTTAAATGCTAATCCAGAAATAGTAGAATTGTGGTTCCAAAAACTACAAGAGGAATATTCTACTCTGAAGAAACATTGCGATCTAGATCAAGATCCTTCGGCATGCTTTAATCTAGGATTTTATGAAGAATTCGAAAAAAACCTGGCAAATTATGAAAATGGAGGCTCTATAAAAATATCGGTCACAAAAAAAAAATATATCTGGGTTAGGAAATAACCTAATAGATTTAGTCGAAGAGAAAAAAATAAAATACTTAATGTAAAATAATTACTTTTTTATTCTTATTTGACAGATCACGAAATGTATTAATTGAAAACCTTTATCATGATGTAATTTAAACATTATTAATGCTTACAAAGTAAGAGATAATTAAAGATCAAGAAATTCATTTTTAGATCAATGTTATTATATCTTCTCGAGGTATGAATTTTATACTTGTAGTACTCGATGTTTCGGTTTGCATTATTATCGGATCTTATGTAGAAAGCCTCTGACATATAGGAATAATTGTATGGATTACCATTTATTTAGAACGTTGGTGTTCTATTAACTCGGCTGAGTATAAGATAATGAAATTTTCATGGACATGATCTGCATACTAAAAAAATACCAATAATTGATATTACATTTATCAATTTAAAATGTTACATAGCTCACTCATTCGGGTCATCTTGTGGGCTGCTGTTCATATAGAATATTTAGAATCTCTCAAAATTTGTTTTGACCACTACCACGCTTAGCAACTTCGGCACCATCTTGTCCAGAGGATGTAGTGGAATCATTGGAAAATTATGAAATAAAAATCTTTAATTATATTAAAAAAGATTTAAGATTATTTTTAACTAGGATAAAAGCTTCGCACTATTAAAACAATCATAATATCCGTCATATTGAAGCAAAACTTACACGTGCGTTTTGAAGTGAATTAATGTGATTCTGCTTTGATGATTGACAAGTAGATCCCATTCATCATTTTTTATTATGATCGTCATGTGGTATTTGATCTTTAGGAAGAGCTTCTAAAGCCTTCAAGATTCCATTCACGCCAGGATTAACACGTATTGGCGAAACATAGCTATATCTAATTACACCATCCTTGTCAACTAGGAATAAAGCTCTTTCTGCAACGCCATCATCTTTGCGATAAACACCATATCTTTCAGCTACATTGCCTTTGGGTTCAAAATCGGAGAGCAAAGGAAATTGTAATTTTTTATGTTTTGAAAAAGCAAGATGACACCAAACATTATCTACTGAGATTCCAATAACCTCTGCATTGAAAGTTTTGAATTCAGGTAAAATCTCATTATAAAGGGAAACTTCATCACCACAGACAGGAGAAAAGTCAGCTGGGTAAAATAATAGAATCACAGGATTACCCTTAAATTGATCCAAAGATATAGATTGATCAGGGGAAGTACGTAAAGTAAAGGAGGGAGCCGTATTCCCAGGTTGCAGTGCGGATGTTTCTTTTTGTTGTTCTACAGATTTAGACATAAGTTAAGATAACGATCATCAGATATATACATTATATTATTCATACATGCTCGTGTTAAAAACTCTCCATTAAAGAAATTAACTTTTGAAAATAAAAAAATATTGAAATCTTTAATATTTATTAGAATTTAGATAAGGAGATTGGTCAATAAACATCTATTCCATATAATATAAATATATCAATATTGAAATATGAAATAAATTAAAATTTTGATCAATATGATTCTTTTCTAGTCATATAAAGAAATGATATTGTAATTATTAAATGACTTTAAATACATTTGGTGCTATTTTCGATCTATATACAAGCGATAGCGATTAATTTTTTAATCGTGTATTGTTGTAGATAGAGCGAATCGACTCACTTATGAGGGCAGAGATAGAAATTATATCAATAGTATCAAAATTTTTCTTAATTATGTAAATCTCAATGAACAAATTCTAGATTCCAGATATGTTGTTAGACTTGTTATAAATTCACTTGAACACCAAAACCAGTATTTCTATCTCGAAGCTATTAATTTGTGATGGAGCGATGAATCTTTTCGTTAACACTGTTGATGTATACCGTGGTAGAAATTATATAAGAAATATCTTACGAAAAATTTCAAAAGGCTACTACCTTATAAATATATCCAATGGAAAACGAACATAATTAAAAGAAAGTATAAATAAATTTAAGCATTATATTTTTCTATTAGTTTTTCTTAATTGATTTTAGTTATATTATTTTGCAGAAATAATAATAGAAAGACGATAAATAATTTTAATGATGAAAAAAAACAATACCTTGAGGCATGGCAAAAAATCTGAGCACTTTTCAACCAATGGCGATGACCATGACGAAATTAATTCCTTAAGTAAAGAAATCCAAACTGTCATATTATCATCATCTACTATCAAGAAGTTAAAAGGATCTCAACCTATAGAACCTAATGCTTTGACGATGAAAAAAATAACTACCGATACTGATAATTCTCAAAGAGAAAAAAGCGCTAAGGTGGGAGATGGTGCATGTATTGCATCAGAAGATCGATAAGGAGGCATCCAGATAGAAATGTATAGTTAAGATTATTATAGAAAGGTGATTTACCAGTCGTGTTTAAATTCAAAATGGATATATTTTCAAATCATGTTAAATACTGCAAGAGTTTTGTATTAAATAAGTATGGTCTATAATGGACACTTTTTCCTAAAAAATGATCGATCTAATTTGAACGGCACCTAACTTTTACAAAAAAAATTATAATATTTAACAACGATAGGTTCTATTATGCAACTCTGTATTAATATCATTTTATAACATTTTCTAGGTAAATAGAGAAGAATAATCTGAGATTAATTTTAATGTACATACTTGTAATAAATTTAAATTCTAATTCTTCTCTATCAATAGACATATAAATAATATACTAAAAGAATCAAACATTATTTGTCAGTGCCTTAATAATGATTATCGATACTCAAGTCGAATCAATAACTAGTTGATGAATTATACTATGCAATAAAACGAATACAAACTTTTACTTCATTGTAATAATAGTAAAAAATTTCAGCTAGAAAATACATATTGAAGATCTATGCAAATCTACTATACCAAAAATAGATTTATATGATTATATTACATTATGTCATAACTCTTTAATATCTTAACAACAGTCAATTATTAATTTAAATGATTAAAAATTCAATGATTATTATTGGTACATTCTTATTAATTAGTATTTTAATCGTCGGAGCACCATCTCAAATTAAGGCATATCCATTTGGGGACAATTCTAAACTTTCTATAGATACTATTAATCAACTCCTAGATTTACAAGTTGATAGCGATAAAGGTGATAGCAGTAGCGATAAAGGTGATAGCAGTAGCGATAAAGGTGATAGCAGTAGCGATAAAGGTGATAGCAGTAGCGATAAAGGTGATAGCAGTAGCGATAAAGGTGATAGCAGTAGCGATAAAGGTGATAGC
>DASQLB010000274.1:0-3430 GCA_035630235.1 Nitrososphaeraceae archaeon
ATTTAGAATTTCTCTACCAGTAAGGATACTCATTGATTCATTATCTATTATAAATAACTTAAAATTCTTCTGAATAACAATAATTTTAATAAACTAAATTAATATGAAAATAGAAATCTCGAGTTATAAATATTGAAAGAAAAGATAATGGAAATATAACTAAATACTAAATAATAAGAAAACACATTTTCTGGCAAGATAATATAAATAAGTAAAAGTTAGATAACGTCACAGTTTACAATATTTTATTTCTTCAATACTTTCCAGAGATCATAAAGAATTATTCTTTAATTTGCAGATATATCTTTTGAGTTCTCTTAATTAAATATTCATATGCAAAGATAAAAATTTACTTTTTTTTCTTGTTACTATTCCCTGTAAACAATTTCTCCATCTGCAAATACAGTTTTTGCATAGCTAGATAGCAAAAAAGGATCATTGTTCCAAAGAGTAATTGATGCTTTATAACCTGGTTTTACTTGTCCTAAATTGGTTGCTCCAATAATATCTGCAGGTTCTTTTGTTATCTTTGAAATAGCTTCTGCTTTTGAGGTACCAAATCTTAATAAATGTCTCAAACAGTAAAATAGATTTCTTTGCAATAGTACAGGATGATCGGTCATTAATGCAAATTTAGACTTTGATCTTAATAATTTTCCGACATTTCTCCAACTTTCGTGTTTCAATTCTACTTTATATGGGAAAGAATCTAAAGGTCCATAAATAATAGGAATATTATTCAAACATAACTGCTGAAAAATGTTTTCATTATGAACATCACATAAATGGTTTGCTATCGCCTTTATTTTGAATTCTTTAACCAACTCTATCATAATCATAACATCATCCTCTTTGTGAACATGTACCATCAATTTGTACTTTTTCTTCAAAATATCTAAGAAAAGTTCTAATTGAGGATCAATTTCCTCGATCAATTTTTTCTTTTTTTCTAAAAGTATCAATGTTTTTTTAGCTTTCAACAAGTTTTCACGAAGAACTGCTATTGCACCCATTCGAGTAGATGGTCGTGTCCCTTTCCATTTTACAGTACTTCTTGGATTATATCCTAAAGCCGTTTTTATTCCTATATCTGAAATAAATGCATCTCTTATATTTGACGAAAAATTTCGGATTAAAACTGCTTTACCACTTATTATATTTCCACTTCCAGGCAACACTACTGAATAGAGAACTCCTGATTCAATAGATTCTTGAAATGATGTATCATCCATATATATACTATTTAAAGCGTTAGATAGAGGTGAAATTGAATCCATGTGTTCATTTGCTTCTTCTTCATTTGAAGGCTCTCCAGCCCTAACCATACCTATGTGACTATGAGCATCAATAAATGATGGAGTGACAGCCTCACAACTTTCTACAATTTCATTTTTTCCAGATGGTTTGGTATTACCGACAAATTTAATTTCATTTCCTTCAATTCCAATATAACAATTTTTTTTCTCATTAATGCCATCAAATAATAATTTTGTTTGTATTAATTTCATAAATTATTTCTATATTTTTCTTTCACTTTTAATATTTATAATATTCATATTAATTATTAACGTGCTTTATTATAGTAATTTGTCATTAAAATAAATTTTATTGTTAACATGTAGATATTGGATAGAAGACAGATATTATGAATTTTTTATCTGCTTTATAATGAAGTTTACCAAATCTAATCCTTCATATTGTTAAATATTTTTTCACAATGCCGTTTATTATAGTTTTTTATATTTTTTATAGTTATGTCCACTGTTGACTTTAGAGTTAAAGGAATAGTATGTTCTATTTTTCTATCATGTTTCGTTCCTAATTTTGGTAAATTTTCATTTTTTATCCATAATTTTCTTTCACTTAAGAGAACCAGTCATGCTATTCGATTTATAACTTTTGAATTAAAATAAATAATTATTTTGACTTGTTATCTTTTAGTTTTTTTATACCTTCAATATTCTTCATCTCTAACAGTTTTTTTCTCAATTGTTCACTACTGTTGATATAGAGTATTGTTGAAGCCGTTATTGCAATAATAATAAATGGACCAAATAGATCGTTAAATGTAAGTGAATTAAATATCTCGTTATTCGCAATTGTCTCTTCTGTTTGATTATTCTTATTAATACCATTATCGGTTATTGAACCTGATGTTGATACTGTTTTTGGCGAATTAGTGGGAATATATTTAATTGTAACTTTTCCCAAGCCATTGCCTCGTTGTTCGGCAAACCATATATCTTTTTTCGAATCTGTAACAAGATATTGTACAAAAGAATTTGATGTTGGTATTTCTATATTGATCGTTTCTCCTGTATCTGGGTCCAGTATTGCTAGCGTATCAGAAACATGTTGAGCTATCCATAAATTGTCATAAGCATCTAGAGCCATTCCAAATGCTAATCCGTTAATATCAGTTAAAGGAAATTCTTTAAATACAGAAGTAAATGTATTAAATCGAATAACAGAATTTTTTTCATGGTCACTGATAAATATGTTAGAATTTTTGGGATCCAAAAGCAATGATGTTGGTTCCGATAAAATAGATTTCTCCAAAGTATTTGATTCTGTAAGATTTGGATATTCAGTAATTTTCTTATTTTGTATATCTAGTCTTCCTATTTTGCCTATTGATTCCGTAAACCAGATGTAATTATTATCTTCATCATAAATAAGGCTTAACGGTCTTGAATTTTCTGTAGGTATTTTATAAGTTTCGAAATTATTTTTATTTGTATCAAATCTTAGAATCGAATTATCTTGGATTATACTCATCCATATGTTCTCACTGTTATCTATTGTCAAGCCTGAAATTACTCCTTTATTTGGTAACGCGTAGGTGTCAGTTTCATTAGTGTCAGTGTTGAATTTACCTAATATTGTCGATGTTGGATCTATAAACCATAAAATGTTATCATTTTTAGGATCGAAAACTGATAACGTTATTAGATTTATCCCATTAATTGTATGCTCTTGGTATTTCTTATGATCAATATCAAACTCCCATAGTCTTCCACTTCCGGGTAGCGAATCACCCACCCAAATGGAATTAGTACTAGTCTGATATACGGGATTCAGTAATAGACTGCTTTGAGGAGTTTTATATTCCGTAATATTAAATTGTAATTCAGAAATTCTAGGTTTTACATTTATTTCAAAGCTAGCTATAGTATTTGGAGTATTAGGCTGTGATGTTTTTCCCTCAATCTCTATATTCCATAATCCCAAGGCACTAAGCGGAATTACTGCATTGAATCGTCCATTAGATGATTTTTCCATATCTATTAGAATAGGTCCAATTCCTCTTTCTATTTGTGATAATTTTGCAGTAGCATTAATTATATTAACTGTTGGATTATTAGTAAAGTCAGTAAAATCTACTAATATTTTATTCTCTCCCAATCTAGCAGGTTCTATATGTATATTT
>DASQLB010000275.1:0-21041 GCA_035630235.1 Nitrososphaeraceae archaeon
AACCTTGAATAACCAACAACAACAACCACCAACCTTGAATAACCAACAACAACAACCACCAACCTTGAATAACCAACAACAACAACCACCAACCTTGAATAATGAAACAACAGGGGCAACTGTTCCTCCCTCTATAGAGAACAAATCACCTACTCAGGGTATGTTTCCTCCTTTTCAGTTACCATCCCTTTTTCCTTAACCCCTAAAATTTTTTATTTTTAACTGCTATATGATAGTGATATGATGAAGGTATGTTTGGAACAAAATGGCTATATGCTTTTAACCCTGAAAGGATTTTTTGGGGTAATTCTTCCTTTCACTAATAAAATAAAAATTCCTTATTCATCTATCCATCAAGTTTTAACGGAAAATGTTCGACTTGATAAAACTAGAACAATAAAATTTGTAGGTGTATCGTTCGCTAATAGAAATATTGGAATATTTTATGTGGTAGGAAAAGGGAAGGTATTTTATGCATTTTACCGCAAGAATAGATGTATTACATTAAAGTTAAATGATGATTTTAAGTATAAAGAAGTAATCATAGAAGTCGAAGATAAATACAGATTTGCTGAAGATATTTTACGATGTATGCAAAGGTCCAAAGGAAATAATCAACATGAATGAATTACCATTATTTTGCGTACCGAAAAAAAATTATTGTTTAATAAAATTTCAAGTAAATTTTTTTCATAACATTTAATTGTTTAAATTCAACTCAAAAGTTTTAGCGGTTCATACTAAAGAAAATTTCGTTTGATGTTCACTTCACTTAAGGATTAGAAGTTCATTTTATTTATTTTCAAGCTAACATCGTGCGAATTAATTGCTCCCGATTCTCAAATTATGATTATTCATAAAAGAAATAGTAACAAGAACAGCATACTTGTAAAAATTAATTGGAAATTTAAATTAGATGACTATTTTTTTTCTAATTCTAATTTTCTATTCTATTGATACCTAATAGTTTCTACGGGGATTATTAAATTACAATCAATTTGAACTTTTAATCCATCGTTATATATTCAATTTTTTTCTTTTCTTACTAATGAATTATTACCGCCATTTTTCCCTAATTTTGATTGCTATTTTAGCATCAATATTTGTTATTGAAAATTTAGACCAGATATTTGATTCAATTTACGCACAAAATCAAGGCGATTCTGAGGAACCGGTTTATCCGTATCCAGTTCTCCATAAAATTGACATTTCTGTGCAAAAAATTGAAAAATCAGGTGGAGGTGGAGATCTATATGGATATCAGTTGGATCAGCACCTACTTTTTAACGCAAATACTGGTGAATTTTTAAATAATATTACACAAAAATATTCTTCAGGTCCTACCATTCCAGGGCCTTCTCTAGTAATAGAAGAAGGTGATTCTGTAGAATTAACTTTAACAAATCCTAAAAATACAGGAGCTCCGGGTATGGTTTCAGTTCATGTACACGGTATCCACTATTCAATAGCAAGTGATGGAACCTTAGGTATCTTAAATGGATTGCGTGATGAAGGAGTTAAACCTGGCCAATCTATTCGATACCACTGGACAGCCGGTCCAGGAACTGCGGGCACATGGCCTTATCACGATCATACTCTAGGACTTAGTTTAGGTCACAGTAATTCCCCTGGAACCAATATGAATGGGGCAGAAACCATAGGATTATTCGGAACTTTGGTGATCGACAGTCATACAGGTAAAACACTGGCATTAATTGACGATAAACCTACCAAAGTAGATATAGCAGATATATCAAAAGACGTTCTATGTTACGTTACGGATGATGCTTTTTGGTGTGATCAAATAGATTATAGAAATAATGCACAACGAACTGCATTATGGGAAAATCCTACTATAGGTTTGAAAAACGATGAATTAATCAGATTTCACTTATACGGTATGGGAACAGATTTTCACATTTTTGAACTGACAGGCTACAAATGGTTAGAACCCGGCACAACCAATGTAATTTCAAAAAAGAAATTTGGTCCTCTCGAAAACCATGTTTTCACTTTTCAAGGGAAAAATGGAGTTGCTGAATACAGAGATACTTTGTCTTCTCATTTGTTATCTGGCATGAAGGGGGAGTTTATCGTGGATGATATAGGAGTAAGTATTCCTGGGAAATCCGCAATTAATTAATGGTGATAGTGAAATGAAAATGAATAATTTATTAAAAAATAGTTTAATGGGTATTTTTGCTGTGATGTTATTAACTTCCACTTTAACAATGGGAGTACAGAACGGCATTAATACCGAGAAAATTAAAGATTCTGTTGAAAATAATGGAAGTGTACATCCAATTATACAAATGGCAGAAGCGTCAAAGGAAATTGATAATAAAATACAGTCTGAAAAATCTTTAAAGAATTTGAAATCAAATCCTTTTGAATCAAATTCCGAAATTGGCAATAATCCCAAAGAAACACTTTCTCAAAATGGAACAGTAAATGAAGTTACTATAAAAGCAGAAAAGTTGCCAAATGGTCAATACGCATATCGAATGTTAAAGCACATTATATATAATGGTCAATCTGTTGAAGACCTCACAGAGAGATATCCAAAAATACCTACTATTCCAGGTCCATCAATAGAGATGACACAACATGACTCATTAATTCTTCACTCAATTGACGAAACAGGGATTAAAAAAACACAAAAGATAACAGCACAGAACGCAGGTACTTTTGAATATTATGGAGAACATTATAGAACTCTAGGTTTATTTGGTGCAATAATAATAAATCCTATTGAAAAAGTCCCTGCACAAATAAACGGCAAGGTAGTTAGTGTAGACATTTCATCGTTAGAAAAACAATATGTGTTGTTTATGGTGGGGTCTACATTTTGGGGACAAGAAATAGATTCAAATCATAATCAAAAACCCTTATGGACTAATCCTACTCTCGGCGCAGATCTTAATCAATTAGTGAGATTTCATATACTTGGTGCAGCACATCAACACACCTTTCATCTTCATGCCCATAGATGGCTAGATCCAGGAACTACAAATATTATTGATACCAAATTAATCGATCCTCAATCAACTCATTGGTTTATCGTTGAAGCAGGTGATAAAGTAGGAATCGGAACTTGGCAATATCATTGCCATGTATTTGCACATATGGAAGCAGGAATGATGGGAGAGTTTAAAGTTGGTTCTGCTGGTAGTAATACCCAAAGTGTTCCAGGAGTATCGCCACTAATTGGAGGAATTTTATCTAGTGACTCTTCAGATAGAAATGATCAAAGTATTATTGAGGCGTCTCTATCTGAAAAAGGGTCTAGTTCTCAAGGAAATTTCATAACTTTTGATATAACGGATGAACCTGGACAGTGGTTTAGAAATGTTGGAGGGGAATTACTACCTGGAACTACTAAATCATTGGGAGTAGTAGAATCGAATGGCACTGCTCATTTCATAATGTCAAGTACAAACACTGTTCATACAATATCAAGTCTTCTATGGCCAACGGGAGCACCAAATATGCCATTTGATCAAATGACTTCCTACCGAGGAGGAGGGATAGTTCAATTAGAGAAACCAGGATTATATCTTTTCACATGTAAAATTCATCCATATATGTTCGGTGCAATAATTGTAGATGATCCTAATACTGAAGGTTTAGATTTAGGAGATAAATTGTCATTGAGCACGGGAACAACATTGGATCCAAGTAAAGATAATGGCAAAGCTACTATAGGGGCACTTCTAAGGACATTCTTCATAGCAAATAATCCAAACAATTGGCAAGACTATAGTGGTGAACATCCTTCTTGGAACCTTCAAATTCCAGAGATTGATGTCAATTTTGGAGAAGAGAAAACAAACCTTAAGACTTTCCTTTTGAATTCCATAGGAGATGAGGATACAATTCCCTTAAATCCAATTAGATCCCCTTCCAAACCCGGCATTGGTGAAGTTTGGATAGATACTCAATTTGAAAAGACCGCTCATAAATCAAAGCCTGGAACTGCAACTAAAGTTAACGTAGAAAATTGGCAAGTAGAGAGAAAAGTGTCCTTACCTCAAATAAATATGAATAATCCTCATAACATGTGGAGTGACTCACAACAAGATATAATATATCAAACTCAGTGGTTTGATAACAGACTTACTGCTTTCGATAGACATTCTGGAAAATTACTCGATGACATAGGAGTAGGAGATGCGCCATCTCATGTAATTACAAATCCTATAAACGATTTGATATATGTCGCTTTAAGCGGAGAACAAGGAGTAGCTGAAATTAAATTTAACAAGGAAAATAGCAAATTCGAAGTCTTGAGAATAATACCTATGCAAGAATCTGGACAAGATCCAACTCTTCCTCAGGGACCTTGGATTACTCCAGATGGAAGAAAGATGATTACCCCAAACCATTCCACTGATGACATTACTATAACTGACTTCACGACTAACTTTAGTGGTGGAGAAATTCAAAACCGAACCTACACAGGTCATATGCCAATTGCGACTGGAATGATGCCTGATGGAAAGACTGCCTATGTAGCTAATTTCCTATCAAGTACATTAGATGTAATAGACATGGATAGTGGAAGAGTATTAGATAAAATAGATTTAGCAGATAAAGGTAATGTTTTACCTATTCAGACTCCTGTGAGTCCAAATGGACAATACGTTGTAACAGCTAACGCCTTAACGGGAAGTATTGCCATTACTGATACCGATACAAACACCATTGTGAAAACTCTCCCATGTGATCCAGGCTGTCATGGAGTAAATTTTGGAGCTAAAGAAGGAGGTGGCTATTACGCATATGTATCAAGTAAATTCTCTAATCGGATGATTGTAGTTGATGGAGATCCAAATAATGACGGCGACGCTTCTGATGCTAAAATTGCCGGAACTGTCTTATTAACTGGAGGATATGCTAGTGATGGCAAACCCATGTTTAATACAGATGATGAAATAATCAAGTACGATGGTATGGGAGGTCAAGGAGTCTATCCTATACCCAATATTAACCCTGGGTGGGTAGAAATGTTAGATCTAACTTGGAATCTTACACAAGACCAAAGAGATCCTCTAACATCCTTTAACCAACTACAGAATCCACCAATACAGGCAAGTAGTAATGACGACTCTACCAACAACAAAGTTAACAGTCAGTCAATGCAACATCAACAAGACCAAATCAAACCTCCAACTATAGAAGAAAAAATATCTGAAGTACAACAACAAACAAATGGCCCTGTGATAAACTCAAACTCTCCAGGACAACCAGTTCATCCAACCTTAGACAATTTGAACAACATCATTTCTCAACTACCAGTCCCTACCCCATAATTTAATATTTTATAAAGCAAATAAGTGCTAATTCTTCAGATAAATAAATTAATACAGCATATTTTACATATTAGAGTTGTCAACTGGTAATTTAGTGAATGTCCAAATATCTATATAATTATAATTATATCATTGTTCATTATTAATCCATTCTAAATGAATATTTCGTTAGTTGTTAGATGACAATATTTTATCTACGAAGTCCCACTCAAACTTTTATCATAGTTTACATAATGGGTTGGAAATAATTTAAAATATTTATATTTAGTTTTAGTTTTTTGTTGATAACTATTATTTCATAGTGTAAATATTTGCTAAATAAATCATATAGCAAGAAATTATTAACCAAAGTTGAATATACTTTAAATGCGAAATAGAGTTTCAATTATTATATTATTTTATTTTATCGAATTATGATTCTACAATTTTAGGATCAAAGATAAAATTAATTTGTAACTATTCATTTTATTTGCCTAATCTCTAGATGTATTTATGTGGTAGAAAATATTTGAATTCTTGAATTTCCTGTATCACATACAAAAATCCGTCCTTGAGGATCAATTGCAATATCTTCAGGCCTCTTGAATTGTCCTTCGCCAGTACCTTTGGATCCGAACGTGGAAATGAATTTTCCATTTTGATCAAAAACTTGAACATTTGTTGATAATTTATCAACTACAACTACTAAACCAGCATTTTCATCAATATCAATTCCTGGAAAAGTGAGAGAAAATTGCCCGGATCCATTTCCATAAGAACCCCATTGACTTACTAATTGGAAATCTTTGTCTAAAACTTGAACTCTCGAGTTTCTCATATCAGTTATATACATATTATCTTTGGAATCAAAAACGATACCATGTGGTCGATAAAACTGACCAGCGTCTGAGCCTCTAGTCCCAAGAACTTCTACGAATTTACCATTTTCATCAAATTTAATTATTTGATGGCTGTTTTTATCGGTTAAATAAACATACCCCGAGTTATCAATTGAAATTTGATGTGGGGTTCTTTCGGCTCCTTTACCACCAGTACCTTCATAACCCCACTTTGTTATGAAATTTCCCTCAGAAGTAAATTTCTGGACACGATGATTTTTTAACTCCAATGTGTAAACATATTTACCAGAAGGATCTACTGCTACATCATGTAACTTTATAAATTCTCCATCATTGGAACCCTCTGCTCCCCATTTTAATAGAAAATTTCCATCTGAATCATATTTTTGAATTCTGTTGTTTCCAGTATCGGTTACATATACATTTCCTTTTTTATCTATATCGATGCTGTGAGGTGCAACCATTTGTCCATTTTCACTTCCTTTACCGCCAAATAGTTTAAAAAATTTATAATCATTCAAGTTATTTTTACCGTAAGCATCATCAAGTAGTAAAGTTAAATTCAACAGGAAAACTAAAGAAAAAATAATTGAAATTGTTTTCATACTAATATTTAAAATAATGGACGAGTTCTTATATATTATTATTTTCGATGTGTGCTATAATAACGGTTTTAAAAATAGCTAACAACAATAATTTTATATAAAACCAAATTGCATGGAACGGCTGTGGAAAGGATCATTACTCAAAATTATACAGATAATTATTGTATAAACATCAATATTCCTATAAAGAGCAATACATCTATAAGGTATGGTAACACATTTTAATTGTTACAATAAAACAAGATATAAAGAGAGTTATAGGATGTTTACAGACCAGGCTTGGTGATTGAAGCATAGTCTTTAAGAGTGGTTCTACAACTGTCCATGATACCAGATTTACAAACTTACAGAAATTTATATAGAATCAACAACATGTCGTTTTATAAGTTCGTTTTATTTTTTATTCTCTTTACAAGAATAATACATATCTTTAGACTAGAATCTAATCGAGTCAAAATAACAAATGCATCAGAATACTGTACAAGCTTAGCCACATTGAAAAAGAATAATTTAAAATAGCTATTAGTACAGATACTATAAACTATACACTCTATAACGTCAAGGAAAGTGAAGCTAAAGCAAGACATGAATTAAGACTTTATACCTATTGTAACAAGAACCTCAATAAAATCATTTTTTGTAGTTTTTGCAGAAAAAGGATATGACATCGAAGGTAACCATGTATTTTTAAGATAGAAACTTCATGGGTTAGGTATTATCTTTCCAAAACACCATAAAATGTACAAGTATGGCAGACTCAGCAAATCTAAAATGGAAGGAAACATGCAACAAGATTCTGTACAATCTGAGTAACAAAGATAAACTTATTATCTGAGTTATAAAGGTGTTATTTAGGAAACATATTGCATCCATGTTGATATGTATGGAGAAAAGGAAGCTGACCTTCAGAGGTTAGCTTACAATGTTCTGAGAATAGGTAAGTCGGTTGTTATGATGAAGGTTTTTACACAGTAATGTGGAATAAAATCTATAATAATTTTCTTACTCTTCTTTTCTACAAATCTTATATATCGTATAAATATAGATTTATTGATACATGGTAGAACTCTTTCATGAATATTATCTTCTGACTTTATTATTGTTATTACTATCTACCTTTAGTTTATTTAACATCTGGCCAGTCTTTTCTGTAGCCGATGAATTTTTTGGAATATTTCCAGAAGAATATTATAATCCAGACGATTACAATCAAGAGTCAACTGATTTAGAAAATTTGAGGAACTATGATACATATTATCAAGAGAATCCTACAAAAGATACTGTTTTAGAATCAACAAAATCTTTGCCTATAGATAACAATAATAACATAAATTTTATCGCTGCTGGAGATTGGAATTGTAACGAGGAAACTAGTAAAACAATTGAAAGGATCACAAAGTTACAACCTGAACTAGTAGTAGGGCTTGGCGATTATACATTTGAAAATGTTTCCCCCCAGTGCTGGTTTGACATTTCACAACCTATCGACGATATAATGAAAATCGCCATAGGTAATCATGACCTAGATTATCAGAGTTCTTATTATAAATTACTGGACCATTATAATTTGTATAAACCATTCTATTCTTTTAATTTTGAGAATATCCACTTTGTAAGTATTTCATCAGAACATCCATTCGAAAAAGGAAGTATTCAATATGAATTTGTACAATATGATTTAGAAAAATCATTACAGGATCCCTCGATATTATGGAGAATTGTAGTTATGCACAAACCCATGTATACATCCTCAGATTTTGATGAAAAAGCTTCTGAAGATTTGAAGACTACATTCCACGAATTACTTGAAAGATATAACGTAGATCTTGTCCTATCTGGTCATACACAATATTATCAAAGATCCCTTCCTCTTTCATATAACAACGACTATCCAGAATATCCTGTTACAAAAGACCAAAATAATTATGATCATCCCGATCAAGATGGTATAATCTTTCTAACAGCTGGGACTGCAGGTGATAAATTACACAATATCGATTATTTTCTTCCATACTACGTGATTCAAGAGAGATATTTTGGATTCCTCAACTTTGATTTACGAAATAATGGCCATACTTTGATTGGGACCTTTTATGAGACAGATAATCATAGCATATTGGATAAATTTGAGATTTCTAAGGATATGACAGGGAAAAAAACTTATTCTGACGAAACTCCACAACAATATAATGATGAACGTTTCGTCATTCCTGAGGAAAAATCATGGATCTATAACAATAGGATATTTTAACATCAAATGAAGAAAAATACAATAAGATTTTATCTGGTTTGTCCTGATAATTCTGAACTAACTTTTTATACTATATGTGGGAACTTTTTATCATTTGAGTTCATCCCCTTTAATTAAGAATATTCAGATTAGAGTTGAAAGGACATTAAAACAAGGGCCTCCAATTGATCTATCTACACTAAAATGTCAGCAATATTTAAAACGGCATATTAACAGTAAAACTAAACTTGTAGTTCTTTGTGTAGATCTGGTAGGATCGACAAACTTAACTTTATCACTTACACCACAGGAATTAATTTCAATAATTAATATTTTCTCTACAGAAATGAGTATGATAATTTCAGGATATGGAGGTTATGTTTTAAAATATGTAGGAGATGCAGTAATAGGAATTTTTCCTGCTGATTTTGACGCACAGAAAGCATCTATTAATTCTATCAATTGTGCTAAAACTATGCTTAAGATTATTACTGATGTTATCAATCCTGTTTTTTCTAACAAGTTACCTCTTATTGAAATTAAAATAGGAATTGACTTAGGAGAATCTATGGTAGTATTGTACGGAAAAAATATTGATATAGCTCATATTGATATTATTGGTTCTGGGATAAGTATTGCGGCTAAAATAACTGCATTAGCCAAACCAAATCAAATTCTCATAAGTGAAAATATTTTTGAGACTGTTATAGAGGTTCTAAAAGATATAAGTTTAAAAAAATTAAATCTATTCTATAAAAATTGGAATTATAACAATGTCAAAACAAATAAAATTTTAAACGTATATATATTAGAATAAAAGTGTTGTTCCATTATTTAAATTTGTTCTATATACAAGGTAAAAAATAAAGTTAATTTCACCTTGAATATGTTGCTAAAAGATAGATAAATTAAAATCTCTAGGATCAAATAAGATAGTAATAAAATTATTAACTAGATGGCAAATTCAAGAGGTTTAAATTGTTCTTACTCCATAACTATTTTTTTTAAATTTGCTCTGGGAATAAGAACCATGATAATTTGATAACCTAGGAGAAAAGTTTTGCAACAAAAAATATCGAGTTATAAAATCCAACTATTTGTTTTCAAAGGTTTGATTGAGTAGAGTATGTTTCAATTTATTCTATTAGATGAAAATCAATTTTATCTCCAATCTTAATATTGTGTTTATTTGAAAATCCTGATATTGTTTCTAAAACATACAATGATTCTTTGAGTGGAGTGTAACTATGACAATAAAATGCCGATGTACATGGAGAGAGTGTTTTTTCGATATGTACAATTGTAAAGTTTTCGTCCAACCAAATTATATCGATAGGAAAATGCATATTTTTCATCCAGAATGATGCTTTTCTAGGCTCTTCCAAAAAGAACAGCATACCTTCGTTTTCATTCATAGAATTTTTAATGGATAATCCATCCTGTTTTTGTTTGTCAGTTAGAGCTATATCGACAAATAATTTGTATTGGTCGATAATTAAATACCCTTTTAAATATTTGGAATCATTTACAGAAGTATTTGATAAGTAGTCTTGTAGTGTGTTTTTCTGATATGAATATACAAATAACTTTTCCGTCTCTATTGTTGCAAGTGAGTATTGAAAAAGAAAACCAAATAAAAAAACTAACAACGATGCATTTACAACTCTTAGAATTAACATGTATTAACTCCATATGAGAAATTAAGTAATTTAATTATTCTCTATTAGAGTATTCCTCAATTTGTTGTTTATATCCACCAAGAATACTTGTAGGAAGTAAATAGCCGCAATTTCTACAAAATTTCGGAGTATTTTCTTTTTGCATATTTTTTCCACGATAATAGAGTGAAATTCCACAATTAGAGCAAAAACTAATGCTTGTGTCATCATCATTATTATTATAATAATAATTGTTTTGTACTGTGGGCAAGTATTTCTTCTTTTTTGTAAGAAGTGGTATAGTCTTAACATTTTCCCATTTACAACCTAATTCGTCGTATACTTTGATAATAACAAAAACAAATATTATTTCTATGATAAATGAAATAATAAATAATTGGACTTCTACTTCGTTCTTTATAAAGGAATAGAAAGTTTGAACTATTATAATAGTAAGTAAACTAATAGCTACAAAAAATAGAAGGGAGTATAATTGGCTTGAGATTTTAACCATTTAATATAATATAACAATGATAAGAAATTAAAATAATCCTTTGATCAATTTTTTAAATCATTTGATAAAAAGTTATTTTCAATTCATTACTCAAGAATAAAATTTTATTCTATGGCATTTCTTTAAATGTATTTTCATCCTTACCAAATGACCTAAAAAAAAACCCACTAAAAACAATAAGACCTGCCAATGCAGTAGATGCAACTACCCTCTCAGGTGGGAGATTAAGTAAAAAAGTAACAACAAATGAAATACCAGCAGCGATAGTAGCTAAGGGAAACCACCGCTTTACTGCTTCCTCTTTTCTTTGCATCATTGTAGTTTAACGATCACTTGCTTAATTTATCTTTTGAGATGAATTAATAAAAATAGTCAATTTAATCCTCAAACGTTGGGGATTAAACCGAGTGAAAAAATGTTAATTATCCACTTTCTTCGTCGCAACATTGGGGACATGATCGCCATGATACAGGGTCATTATAGAACTCATAGATCCATCCATTTCCCCCACAGTGAGTACATTCCTTTTGTTCGATGAACGGTGACGTCGCCGTTTGAATGTATCGATTCTGATGGGTACCTTTTATCATAGAATATTATAGAAGGTTCTTCTAATTAAACATTGTGAAAAATTTTAGTTAATATTATAGTAGAACATTTGTGGTTAAATGTATATATTATACTAAAATCTACTCTATTGACTATATAAAGAATTTTTTAATTAATTATATACTAGTTCTGAAGTTTAAACTTACTTTTCCGTATAACATACGACTTCTATTGATAGGTATTTAGTATGTCTTTTTCCATCATGAATATTGTATCATGTCTGCTTTACTAGATGAACTATCCTTAGTTAATCAAACTAAGATAGGTATAATTGGAGGTGGACAAATAGGGAAAATGATAGCACAAGAAGCTAAGAGAATGTCTATTAAAGTTATCGTATTAGACCCAAGTGAAGATTGTCCTTCATCAACTATTTGCGATCAACTAATAGTTGGAGATTTTAAGAATGAGGAAAAAATTAGGGAATTAGCAAAGTATTCAGATGTAATTACATATGAAATAGAATTAGCCAACTCAAAAGCTTTAAAAAAACTTGAAGAACAAAACTATCCCATATTTCCTTCTCCACACTCTCTTTACCTAATTCAAAACAAATTTAGACAAAAAATATTCTTAAAAGAAAATAATTTACCTGTTCCAATGTTTAAAAAATTAGGTTCAGTTAATGACTTTTTATTGGTAGCAAAAGAATTTGGATTCCCGTTTATGGTAAAAGCTTGCGAAGACTCTTATGATGGAAGAGGTAATTATCTTATTAAAAGCAATGATGACATTTTCAATGCTTACGATTCTTTTAATAGTCGTGAGATTTTTGCCGAACAATTTGTAGACTTTAAAAAAGAAATATCAATAATGGTTGCAAGGAATAAAAAAGGACAAATCGAATCTTTTCCTATAGTAGAAAATATTCACCAAAATAACATTTTAGATACAACGATAGCTCCCACAAATATTTCTTCGAAAATTAAACAAGATAGTGAGATTATAGCAAAAAAGGTAGTTACTTGCTTAAATGATATAGGTATATTTGGAATAGAAATGTTTGTTTCCAAAAATGATGAAATTTTTATAAACGAAATTGCACCTCGTCCACATAATTCTGGTCATTATAGTATTGAGGGTTGTTCGATTTCTCAGTTTGAACAACATATCAGAGCAATTCTAAACTTTCCTTTATCTAAGCCCGAATTATTGAGACCCACTGTAATGAAAAATATTATAGGTCCGCCAAATTTTTCAGGGAACTATAGAATCAAAGGGTTAAGCAACTTACTTTCTATTCCTTCTACTAAAATTCATATTTATGGAAAACAGATAAGTAGACCAGGAAGGAAATTAGGACATATTACTTGTACTGGTCCAACTTTAGATGTGGTTATGAAGAGATGTTCAGATGCAAAAAATTCAATAGAGATAAGTGTAGATAAATAACAATACGAATGTCAAAAACTGAAGTTGCGATTATCATGGGAAGTGACTCTGATCTTAGGATTATGAAAGACGCTGCGGAAATATTAGAACACTTTGAAATTTCATATGACTTGACTATTGTTTCTGCACATAGGACTCCGGAACGTATGTTTCAATATGGTCTTGAGGCAGGAAAAAAAGGAATAAAAGTTATAATTGCTGGAGCAGGTGGTGCCGCACATCTCCCAGGAATGATTGCCTCATTAACTTCCATTCCTGTTATAGGCGTTCCAATAAAAGGCTCTAGTTTAGATGGATTAGATTCTTTGTTATCTATTGTACAGATGCCGCCTGGTGTCCCTGTTGCTACTGTAGGAATTAACGGAGGAAAAAACGCAGCTCTACTAGCTTGCCAGATATTAGGAATAGAAAATAATACTTTATATGATAAAATTAAAAAATATAAAATAGATATTCAAAATCAAATTATATCGAAAGCCAATAAGATAGAGCAAGTAGGATGGAAGAAATATCAGTCATAATAAAAGAATAGTCTAATCAAAAAAATCTTGTTAAAAACTACGAACCCATCATTCCGGGCATGGTGATTGGTGTTCTATATTCTTTTGTAATATTAATTCCTTGATCAGAAGTAACTATGATCCTTTGAAGATTGCTCCCTGCTGGTGGGCTTAGAGGATATGATTGTCCTGGTTCGAGAAGCGATACTGTTTCAGATTTGTTCCCATAATTAACGTTGATATTTGTAAGCGGTTGTTTTCCAGTATTAGTGATAGTAACTCTGGTATGAGTAAATAATGATTGTTGTTCTTTTAAAGCATCAATGTCTAAGGCAAAATCATTTTTATTTGAAAGAATATTGTTATTTACTATAACAAAAGTTACTATAACGATAGGTATTACAGCTAGAGAGAGATAGATTTTCTTAAACGTCATTTGCATCAACTATTTCTTTAAAAATATAGTTTTAGAATTCATTGAAATGAGAAAAGAAAAGGCATTTTGCAATATATTTCTTAGACTAGGTTTTGGATAGTATATAATTATATCCGAATCGACTAATACTTTGGTGATTAAGTTTAATGTAGAATTTAAACTAAACCAACAGTTGGTAAATTTATCTTTTTTGCTTGTATTATGAATTGGACTCATCTTACTTAAGATATATTTTGTCATGTCTTGAAAAAGTCCTGAAATTTGATTAAAAATATTACGAAAAAATTTTTTTTGCTCATGAAGTATTAATAGATATCTGGCTAATAAAAATTTCCGATAAGATAATATTGTATAACAATTATTTTAGGCAATTCTGAATCTGTGAACTAAAATTACATAAGAACAATAATGATATAATGAATACTCTTAGATTGGGATACTAATTATTTTATCTCATAAGTAAATTAGATAAAGATCGGTCTATTCAAAATATATTCATATTGTGTCTCAAAAATAAATTAATTTAAAATTATTAAAATCATTCACCTAGCAAATTCTATTTAAATAAAGATTCACTTTACTCCTTTTTATTGGTGAATATATTAGTGTTTGAACCATAGTCTCATCTATATTAAAGGCAGAAATTCTTTGCCTGTAAAACTGGCAAGATTCAAATCTTTATATCCAGCTCTATACAGACACGTATCTTATTTCTCATCTCTAAAAATTGTTAGTGCTTTAGATGTATTTCTTACTGAGACCAAGAAAATACAATACAAAGCATATATAACTATAATTGTGGTGTTCTGTTTCTAACAATTGTAACAACATATGTTAGAATACGGTATGCAGCCACTACTGTTTCTTTAAATTAACACGGCTGGGTAAGTTATTCAAATGTTATTCAAATTTAATATATGCTATTTAACCACCTGATAACACATCGTGGTCCCAATTATTTTGTTGATAATTATCAATCAATTCATTTACTAAATCATTGTAATCCATATTTCTTTTCCTTTTATCCATTAAATCGCTTAATAAGGCATTAATTCTTCTAAACGTAAATTCATCAAGTACTAGATTCACCATAAATATACCTATTTTTTTTAAAATATGTTCGTTTTGGAAGGAGAATGGTGCTTAAATTAAAAAGATTTTTTAACAAAAAGTAAAAAATTAAGATATGCAAATAATAAAATTACTCAAAACTAACGAAAATAATTATGAAGTTATACTTTTAAACAAAGATCTAATTGAACTATGTGATAAAGAGACTTTTCAGGATTTGTATACTCTGAATTTTTATTTACAAAGCATGCAAAAAAAATTAAATTTTTATGAAAGCTTATTAATTATACATGATAAACTTAACAATAAAGTAGAATTAATTAAAAATAATGGAGAAATTTTCATAGAATAAAATACTATTTCAATTTTTAAATATTAAACAATAAACTAATTAGTCTTCTCTAATAAATTTAGTTAGGCGATGGGAAAAATAGCAAAAAAAGGCAGACTTTTTTTAGGAAAAAGAATTGGTCCTAAGTCTGCACGTAGAGCACGAAAACCGTTAAGCGAAGATTGGATTACAGGTAATATTCCTAATAGACATTACGTAAATAAGAGAAGAAACAGAAAAATAGTTAATAGAAAAAATTATCTCAATTAATGCCTTTAAAAAAATCTGAAGGTATGTTATTGCAACATGCTATAGTGAATCCCAACGAAAAGAAATCATTGTATTTTCTGCTATTATTATGAAATTAATACAATATTTTCCTTTATACAAAATAAGAATTAATCAAGAAAAAGTATTAGAGGAAATTGAAGAAGCTCTAAAAAGTAACATAAAGTATTTTTTTCTGGAAGCTCCTACTGGCTTTGGTAAAAGTCCTATTGCTATAACTTTAGCTAGTTATTTAGGAAGTTCTCATATTTGTACCTCAACTAAGGATCTTCAAAATCAATATTCGAAAGATTTTCATTTTATTAAAGAAGCAAAAGGTAAAAGGAACTTCGGTTGTATATTAAAAGAAAATGAGGGAGTCCATGAAACATGTGAATATGGACCATGTCAGACAGATGAGAATTTTGATTGTATTTATAAAACAAGACTCTCAGATTATAAGGTAAATGCCTTAGGAACAAAATTTGAACATATCGACATTGGACAATTTGAAAAAATGAAATACCTTAAAAAGTATGATCAACAAATACGTTTCGAAAATTTGGACTGGGAGCCGTGTAGATATTTTCATCAAAGATGGATATCTACCAAATCATCTCATGCCATTTATAATTACAAGTACTTTCTTTCAGATCTTTATTTTTCTAATGTTATTTCGAAGAGAGAATTATTGGTATTTGATGAAGTTCATAATATTGAATCAGAAATTTCTGACTTTAAGAGTTTCATAATCAATAGGGATAATATTACAAGACTCTTTCCTAAGCTTCAATTACCAAATAGAAAAGAAGAGGATATCGAAACATGGATCGAATTTTGTGATGGTTATAGAAACATGCTCTTGGATTTTATCGAAGACTTTGATTTGGCTTTGGAAAATAATTCTCTAAAAGAACCTTTTACTGAAAAAAATTTAATTGATTGTATCAATAAGGAAAAGAATCTTAACTTTGTACTTAATGATATGAAAACTAATAAAAATAATTGGTTGGTCACCAATATAGTTCGTAAATCAAGCGATTTGATAAGTAAAATAACTCTTACACCTTTGGATATTTCTAACTACTTTAAAGAGATTCTGGATGTCAGTAATTATGGATTATTTATGAGTGCTACCATATTAAATAAAGATTACTTGTGTAAAATATCAGGATTATCAAAAGACGACATCAAGTTTATTCGAATAAAACACTCAGATTTCCCAAAAGAGAATCGACCAATTCATTTGATGAATATTGCATGGTTAAACAGTAATAACATATTAGATAATTTACCAATTATTGCTAAGACAGTCAATAATATAATGAGTATACACAAAAATGAAAAGGGAATTATTCACACAACTTCATACTTTCAATTAGAATTTATTAAAAATAATTTAAATAAAGAAAATTCACAACGTCTGATAGAAAGTGGCCCAAATACTGATAGAATAGAAACATTACAGAAGCATTCAGAGAATTCAAAACCAACTGTACTCATCTCACCATCATTTTATCAAGGTCTAGATTTAAAAGACGATCTGTCAAGATTTCAGATTATCATTAAAGTTCCTTACCCAGATTTAAGTGATAAAAAAGTTGCTGCATTAAGAAAAAAGGATATGAATTGGTATTTGTGGAATACAATTGTTAGACTAACGCAGACCTATGGACGTAGTATAAGAAGTAAAGAAGATCACGCATCTACATATATTTTAGACAGTAACATAAACTATTTACTCAGCAATGTAAATCATATGTTTCCATCATGGTTTACCGAAGCAATAACTAAAAGATAGGCAAAGTATACTTATTCTTAGCCAATATAACATTTGAAATTTACTGATTTAATATGCATTGATCACTAAAAATATTACAAAGATACAATTAGGTAGTAAATCTTTTTACAGTATTATTATAAATATCATATGTATTAAGTATAGTTCCTGAAAGATAACCTTCCTATTACTATAGAACCAACAGGCTCATTAAGTATAATCCAATAATCAACATCTTTTTAATTCTAAAACTACATTTTTTACAAGTTTAGTAAATGCTTTTATAGTTTCAGGATTTTCCCAACCACGAAGAGATTTTTCAAATCTATTGTCTGCTGAAGGTTCTTTTAAAGGAAGATCTCTCAGTGGAGAAGGTAACAAATATTGATACAACCTCTTCCTAAAATGAGTTAGTGGAGTTAATACCCACAATGGTAAAGTAAAATGATTTAAAGTTATAACTGGGGTGAGATGTTTTTCTTTCATTGATATTATCATCTTTTTATAATGTTCTACCGCATCTTGATTCCATTGATTTTGTTCTGGTTGGATTCGTGACCACTCAAGACTTATTCTAATAGCATTCATATTCAACCTTACTGCATGATTAAAATCTCTTTCATAATAAGTAGGATCCCAAAATTTTGCAGAATCATAAGCAGGAGCTAGGGAGATCTGTTTGGTATCTCGATATAAAATACTTCCACTGGTCAGCTTAAAAATTCTACTTTTTATAATTTCATTGGTTGTAAAGTAATGCCACTCATTATTTGTTATTGCTCCTCCTTCCACTTGATAAGAAGAAGTTGATGCACCTCAAAAAAAATTGTCTCAATAATTATACAATCAATTATATTTGTTGTAATAAATTAATAGCTATTTTGTAACTTCATTAATTACATCATTTAGTGAATCTCCGGATACCCAGGTCTTCTTAATTTTTCAAAATTCTGGTAAGTTACCAGAATATGTTTAAATTTATGGTTATTACCATTGTTATTTATCATAATCTTATCAATATCTAATATTATATTTATATGTAACAAATATATGTCATCAATATCATGATTGTCATGACTTTTATGACTTTAAAAACAATCAAATTTATTAAAAATAATAAAAGGAAAACAATACAAGATATTAAATGTAAATCAATGGTGAATAAATTAGTATATTTAGAATTTCTCAAGAAGTCTGGGATGTAATAGACAGAGTTTAAATTAAATAGCGAAACAGATGCTGAAATACTCTGCAATATTATTCGCAACCATCTTGCAGAACACGGATTACATGCAAATATACATAGTCTTGTTCATGGTCATGGGGTTAAGGATTACAATGATTCAACAAGCTATGATCTATTCTATAATAGAACTTGGAAAAATAAAGGGTTAGCAACATACCAAGAATGGGTGAAAATAATGGACCAAAAAGTTACGAAAGAATAATTACTTATATTATTTATTATTAGAAATTAATAATCTATTTGTTGTTAAAATGTCGTAAATATTACGAATGTCAATAATGTTATGATCCCTTGTATAATAATCTTGTATATTAATCTTATTAAGTTACCTTAATCAATCTATACTATAATCATGTCATGAATTTCATGAATATTATGATATGTTTTAGCAATTTCTACTTTAATTCAAAATTATATTTGCAAAAGTTTATAAAATAATATTTCTTATGATGGATACATATACAGCTAGTTATTATCAAAAATAATAAACCTTTTTAAGATTTGTATCTATTAATTGATTAAATGAGATATCACAAATATAGATATAATTATCATAAATGGGTCAAACGAACTGAATGGGATCCTTTTAAATATGAGAAAAAAGGTCAAAAATATTATGACATATTACCATCATTATATTATGAAAACCAAACTTGGGGAGCTCTCAACAAGTGTTGGCTAGGATTTACAATAGCCAAAAATAAACATGAAGATGATAAACTTGAACTCTATGCTCGAAGAATACAAAAACTAGAACGTCAACTAGGACGAACAGTAACAGACTTTTCAAATTGGGGAATTGTCAATGTCAACAAAAATAACTTTTAAAATCCATGCTTTCTAATTACTTGTTACCATAGTTATATTTAGATAAGCTTATTTTACACTCAAATTTAATATACAATCAAGTAATTAAAATCAGAGTTGACATTAAGAATTTCTTCAATTAAGATAAAGCCTAGTATCATTAATTAATGCAATAACATTATCAACATGAAAAATTTAAAAGTTGTTGTTGGACCAAATAATTTATGAAAATCTGAATTTTTAAGAGAAATTGAAAAATGGATGAGTTACTTATCCTTAGTTTTAGTTCATTATAAAAGACAAATACAATTAGAGAATTAACCTTGATTTAAGTTATCCTAATCTTCAAACGATGATCAACTAATAATAGAGAAATGAATATTAAGAAAAATTTTACTTTCATTTTGATCTTTATTTAATATTAAATATTTTTTATTACTTTTGGTGTATAGTTTATTCTTAAGGATTTTTGCTTAATTCCTTAAGCAAAGGCTAGATAGATTTTTTTATTCCTAATTCTTACTAGGCTCATTGGAAAATCCTGTGATTATTACAGATAGTGGAATAAAGTTAAACCCAAATAAAATGATAAAAGAGGAATTATATCATTGTCTTTATGAGAATCGTATATTTCTTTTTTTTAAAGACAATGAAGATGTTCTTCACTGCTATGAGATCAGTGATATTGATACAATCAATCAGATAAAACAAAATCCAGATAATATTGATGTCATATTAAATAATTTAGCAAAAGATTATTCAAAAAAAAATGAGGATTAAATAAACATTATATTCTACGTTACATGATTAATAGAATCTATGTCTACACATAATGAAAAGACTGATAGTAAATCAAAATCTAGCAATGAGATATTTATAGGAAAAAAACCACTTATGACTTGTCACAGCAACTTTTGTGCAACTTGCTAACGAACCAACTGTAGTTATAAAGGCAAGAGGAAAAAGTATACCCATGGCAGTAGATGTTTCACAAATCATCGTAAAGCGAATGAATACATTGGGTTACAAGGTCTCATCAGTAAAAATTGGTTCTGAAGTTGTTAAATCTCAAGATGGAAATAATCGCAACGTCTCAACAATTGAGGTAGCTGTGTCTAGAAATAGCTCCTAGATTGTTTCAATTGTTAAACTGTCTTCGATATTTCAAATCTAAGATAGATTTTTTATAAACACTTTATTGATTTCGCATATTTTCGTTTCCCCTGATTTTATAATACCATAACAACTATCACTAATGTTTATACAAAGGATCGAACTGTCATCTTGAGAAAAATCAATTCCTACAGGAAATTCGTGAAATGATAGACCATCTATTACAATTTCATTACAATAAGTCGATGAAATGAAATCATTATTTTTTAATAAAATTTCATACTCACCAGGTTGCAACTTGACTTCTTTCAAGTTAGTGCCACTATTAGAA
>DASQLB010000276.1:0-10611 GCA_035630235.1 Nitrososphaeraceae archaeon
TATATTTTACAATAACATGAATATAATTTAGATATCAAATAATTGAAAAGTGATTTAATTCCAATCTATTAGTAAGCTATTGATTGATTTTTTTTATTCTAATTTGCCATAGTATAATACCAGATGCGCCAATGATAGTACCTAACATTATTATAGCATAACCATTGACTGTCCATTCTGGATTTTTATACATGAAAGAAGAAGACGGTCCAACAATTGACTTACTTTGCATTGTAAAGACTATTCCAGCTATAATCAGTATGAGTCCTATAATAATTAGATATTTTCCAGTAGGTTTTGAAAGATGCAATATCCCATTTTATTAATTAAAAAATAAGAGTCTTTGTAATTGCGAAAATTTTAAAAATTGTATTTGTATATGTTTTTTCTATTTTAGTTTAATTTTATCATGATATATCAAATCTTTTGTAATAACTTCATTTCATGACATTGATCTGAAAATGGTTATGACTGTAAAAATACGAAAATGAAAAAATTTGAATTCTATTCAGGTATAATTGCTTAGATAACATCAGTTGTAATAACCAAATTTATCATCCTTCTCAAAATATTAAATTGATCCATAAAGCAGAATATTATAGAAATTTTTATATGCATCTAGTTCTATAAAGTCAAGAGAGTCGAAAAAGTCAAATTGTCTAATTCCATCGAAAATGAAGAAAATCTGTACTTGTCGGTCAAAGAATCCTTTAACCGTGGTGTAATAAGAGGACCATCTCAGTCGAACTTTTTCGAATTTTTTGACTTTATTGGCAACCCCTTTGATCCAAGTTTTTTAATAACAAATCAAAAACTGATTGCTAAAAGTACAAAGGTAATTATAAATAAATTAGCTGAAAGGATAGGTGCTTGTCATAAAAATGAAAGACATCTCATTTTAGTAGGTCCTGAATGCTCTGGTAGATCAACTATCCTAAAAATAATCGAAAATTTTCTAAATAAAGGCTTTGATATGAATTTCTCTCTATATGTTAATGCACAAGATAGATGGTCTGGATTTACAACAGCGGAAGATGAAAATGATGATCATTTTGATAGAATAGATAATTTTCAACAATGGGTAAAAGAAGTTGATTTTCAAAATAGTAGAATAATTCTTGTTGATGACGCTGATCCCTTCATTTCACATGCAGTCCAGTATTGTAATGCAATAAAATTAGATGGACTCAGAGTACCTACTTTTATATACTGTATTACGAATGTAACATATTCTTATGTGATAAACAATGAAAGACTAAGCAAGATATTTGGAGATGTATTTTGGCTTGGCGTAAGGGAAGAAGGAGAGATAAAAAAAATTATTTTAGAATCTACAAAAAATACATTAAAATCAGATGTCAAACAATTAACGCTCTTTGATGATTATTCCTTGGATTATATAGTTAATCACTCGTTTGGATTACCGGGGTTAACAAGTTTCTTTATTATATCATGCTTAAAGACTGCCTATCAAACCAATATTAACAAAATAGAAAAAAGATTAATTCAAAGGATAGCAGATATTGAGGGATTCACTTTAGCCAAAAAAATAGTAGATCGAAACTTAAATTTAGATGGCACTAAATATAAGATTCTAGTTGAAATTCTAAGACAGTATTATATTGATGGGGAAAGAGCAGAGCGAAAAAAAATTATATCTCAATTCTCAAATATGGCAAGATCTACCCTTGCTTATCACTTTAAAGATTTAATAAATGAGAATGTAATAAAACAAGACCGCATAGGGCTTAGGGTATATTATACTTTACAAAAACCCATTAGATGTGCTTTAGAACTGATAGATTTGGGTTTAGCAGAAATAGAGACAAGAAAGGAATCAGATATCAAAGAAATGGCGAATATTAATCAAAGTATTGGAGATGTATAAGAATTGCAGAATATTAATAATCAAAAAGATGAAATAGAATTTTCATCTATTTTCCCATTTAGAATTGGTCATATCTCTAATTCTAGTTCTAGCCATATTAAACATATTAATAAAGAGAATACATATACTTATAATAATTCTAATTTTGACTCTTCAATTAAAATCTTAACAGAGCGTCTTTTAAAAGTACCTTTTCACTTTGAACCTAATAATTATCAGTCAGGTTATGCTATTCCTTCTATTTTAAATCTCAAAGTTGTGGTAATTCCCTATTATGAAATAATTGATGGGAATATAATTCAGAATGTAACTGATAAAGAAAACATAGGCGAAGTAATTAAACAAACCACAACCATTAAAGCTCAAAAGTTAAAGTATATTATTGATGCTAGTACCTTTGCAAATAGTAAAATAATTTTAGTTTGTAAAGTTAAAACCGTAGATCAAGCTCGTGACTTTCTTTCTGACTATTTAAAAATAATAGGATTTAAGGAAAGTAACTATATTTGGAATTTTGTATATGATGAGTCAGATTTTATTATGCAGCAATTACTTCTATCACTTTACGATTATTGGCCTACAAACGAAAGCCAGACAACGTCAATAAAAATAGGAGGGAAAACAATATCAGCTAATTATTCAGGACGAGGAAAGTACGATTTAAGGTTAGAAGAAGTTAATGAGGAAATAAAGAACCGTATTATCAATGGTGATCACATAGAAAATATTACACTGAAACCACCAATAGGTTCTACAGGATTCAAATTAAGAAAGTCAGTACCAAAGATTAGCATAAATGATCAAGGAGTTATCAGTTGCAAAGCAAATATCAACTACGAAAATTTTGTCATAATAAGGTGGTTTATTGAAGAAACTATCACTATAATAAAACAACTAAATAAAATCAAACAACCAAGACCATCATATATCAAAATTGAAGATTTTATTACTCAAGAAATAGATCCTGTAACAGATTCAAAACTCCCAATTTATGACAATTCATTAAAAATTAACAATAATGAAAAAATTCTCAGGGGTATGAACGATTGATCTATAACCAGTCAAATTGGCGTTTCAACCATATTGATATATCTAACCCTAATAATATCAGGAATGTTGATTCCTGTTGTGATGTTCTCGATTTTAATTCCTCAAAAATAAATATTTTCAAGGGAAATATCTTTCATAAAGATATTAACAATGATTATACTTTGACTTCCAAAGATGTTATAAGAAAAATAAATCCAGTAGTACTTCCTAGGATAAGTGCTATAGCCAATATTGGTCTCTGTGAACGTGCAGCTTATAATATCTCGTTCTTTGGTATGGAATCGGATAATAATTTTACTGCTGAAGGAGTCATAGGTAATGCAATTCATAGAATCACTTTAAGATCAATGATGGAGATTATAGAATCACTAAAAAATGGTAGTAGTAATGACATTAATTCTTCTACAAACATTAGCACTAAAAAATCTAAAGCTAAAGAAATTTTTATAAGAAATGCGGAAAGAGATATCCAAATCAATTGGAAACATTTTATGCTTTCAAATATAGAAAATCCCCTGCCTTCCATCCTGGATGATTTGGAAATCAGGGCTGATAGATTAGTTCATCAGATATTTGTAAAAGAAGAAGAGAAAGAGAACAGGCAAACTATTTTTAGACCGGAATTTACAATTCGTAATATCAAAATTCCACTCGAAGGTCGGATTGATTTAATTAAAATTAAGCTTTCAAACAAAGAAAGAGGAAAATGGAAAAATTGCTATAATGGAATTCATTATTTAAATTCATATGTGACTGCAGAAGATTTAGTTAATTTAGAAAAAGAATCAGTAGAAATAGTACAAATAAAAACAGGCAATTATCGACCAAGAACTGCAGTTTGGAATCTTCAAGCCGATGCCGAAGCTCTTCTACTTATGCAAACATTAAATCTTAAAGAACCTCCTAAATATACATGGCAATTTGCTGATAAAGATGGTAACAGAAAAAAATTTGATTTTGCAAAAGTATACAAAGTAATAAATAAATATATACAAATTTGGAAATCTGAGGTTTCTCCACAAATTACTGGCTTTTGTCCTAAATGCCCGTTGCGAGAGGGATGCTTAAATTGGGCATTTGTTAGTAATAATGCATTAACAGAAGATAAAAGGATAAAAAGAAACATAGAATTTCGTCTTTCAAAAAGAATAAGAGAAGAGGTTTCTCTTGATGATCGCTGGAAGGCATATGTAGTTTTACAGTCGGCAGAGAAAAGACAAAGAGAAGGATCTGCTATTACAAATTTGTATATTGATACTTCTTCAGTTGATAACGAGAAACAAAAAATTACTTTAATAGGTGATGAATATTTTGGTCAATTCTTAGATTTTAGCGTAGGTGAACATGTGACTATTTCGGATAGTTCTCCAAATTTAGGAAGTAATCCTAATGCAGTTATAAGAGAAATTGATATCGATAGAAAATCAATTACACTTGAATTTTACAGAGATGATTTGTATTATCTTTTGTATGATAACAGAGATAAATCACCTCTTACTATTGACAGATTTAATTTTAGCAGTGGGTTAGTATCAATGAAATTTCTTGATAGTTTCTTTAGACTGTCTTCCCATGCCGATGAAATAGTATTAAAGAATAGAACGGTTAGGCTAAATGAGCAGAATATTGTTTGTATGTAAAGTAATTAGTTATTTGATATGGTTGGACTGATATTAAAAAATTGAGTACTGGTTTAAAATTTCCATCATTTGATGAAATTGAAAATTTTGAACAAAAGATGGCAAGATATAGAATAAATTCAGAAAAAACTGTTCCTGTCACCGGACCTCCTGGTACTGGAAAATCAACAGTTATCTCACATTGTTGTTTTGATCTTTTAAATGACGGCTATTTTCCAATATTAGTTACTGCTCCCACTAATGTGATGATTGATAGCATTTTATCAAAAATAGATTCTCTTTTACAACGAGAAAATATTCAACTACCTAGTGGATTTGTTATTAGATATGGTAACATTGCAAACTTAAGTAGAACATACAATCATCTTATTAAGTATGCATTTGACAATATGGTAGAGAATTATTATAATTCAGGTTATTCTAACTGTGTCATTAGTAATTTCTCTAATAAGATCACAATAGCCAAAAATTTATTTCAGAACGCCAAAATAATATTAAGTACAGATTATAGTGCTAAAGATCTTAGCAATATAATTAAAGTTGGAGCAGTCATAGTAGATGAGGCAGGTTTAGTAGGGCTTGACAGAATGGGAATGTTATTTTCCTCATTAAGAGAGAATAATGGTAAAATTATAGTCATTGGGGATGATAAACAACTACCACCAGTATCCCATGATTATGTAACTGAGAGCATATTTGGATCTATCTTGGAACATTTTCAAACTACTTTACTTAAAATAGAATATAGGTTTAATAAAGATATTTTAGATTTGATTAATCCTTATTATGAATACAAACTTGAAGCTGATTCGTCCGTTATGAATATATCTACAGCAGATATTACAAGTAAAGAGTATGATGGAATCAATGATAACTTATATAGAGTACTTAAACATGATAAAAATGTTGTATTTGTTGATACTAATGGAAAATGTAAAGAAGAAAAGCATTTTACTAATAAAGGAGAAGTTTCAATTATCAAAGAAATCGTTGATGGATGTATAAGTATTGGAATTACAGATATTATTGTTACAACACCATATAAACAACAAGAAAGATTATGTAATTTTTATCTACACAATGGAATAAGAATTGGAACAATTGATGAATTTCAAGGTCAAGAAGCAGAAGTTACAATAATATCAATGGTTCGATCGAACAATCAAACGAACTATCATGAATCAATAGGATTTATTAATATTCCACGATCATGTGTTGCTTTTTCTAGAAGTAAGAGAAAAACAATAGTGATTGGAGATAGAAACACACTTATGAAAAATAAGTTTTTATCTCATTCTATAGATACAATAACTCAAAAAGATGGGTTTATTTTATGGAGAAAATACTAATTAAAATTTAGCATGTTATTATTTTTCTAATATCACTTTCTTTAGTGCTTATTTAAGCAACTTCATAGGATAACCTAGATATCGAGCTACCACGATTTTCTATACAAATAAATTTTATTATAGAATTTACTGGTATACACAATTTCATAATTTGTTTGATTTTTTATCGCCTAGACGCTAAAAAATTTATTCATAGTTTAAGAAAATATACAAAAATAGGTCTAAATATACAAGAAAACTAGAATATCCCTACTGTATCCTTTATCTGAATCCATTTTAGAAGATCATTTTTATCATAGTCTTCCCTAATATTGTTTATAGTGAATTTGTTGGAATTCCTCCGAAGTAAAAGAATATATTTATACAAATAAGCAAAAATTTTACTTTGAGTAATATACAAAAATGTAATTCTTAAACTAAAAAATTAATGTGTAAGATATTATTCTTTTTTGTATTGTTTCGCTTCTTCTTCTGTTACTCTTAAATAGACAGTATGACCATCGAAACGCTCTAGCAAATTTTTCGGGATATAGAATTTGTCTTTATCTACCTTACCTTTTTGAGTTATTATGTATTCGCCTGAAATTTCTTGAATTTCACCAAGGTCAGCATCACCCAAACCTCTTGCTTCTTTTTTAATAATATCTCCGGGATTGTAGTCTGTAAAGTCATTTGCCATAGTATATTAATTAACATGGTATTCATATAAGTTCTTTTTGAGATCGATAAAAATGTCAGTAATTTAAAAAGAAAGATATAATTTTTTTATAGCAATCCATCTTTAAGTTCCATTAGATATAAAATAATAGAACAGGAATACAAGGTCCACAAGGAATCCAGGGTATACAAGGAAGAATCTGTTTTAATGGCACACAAGGTCCACCTTGACACGAATTGATAAAGACTCAACTGCTCTTAAACCAGTAGATGCTAAAAACATAACATAAGTTTTTAACTTTATATCAGAAAAACTATTCAAAATATTTACAATGTCATCTTTATCAATCGCTTCCTTGTTTCTCTTGATATCTTTCGGTAATCGTATTTTTATCTTAAATTTTCTAGAGCTTATATCAATATCATTGAATTCAAGAAAATTCCTTATAGTAACGAGTCGTTGTTTAAGAGTTGTAGTATGAATATTTGAATCCTGTAAATAGATACAATAATCACTCAAGACTTCATATGTATCAAATTTTCCTTCCTTTAATCCAATAACAAATTTATCAATACTCATATCCTCACCATAACGAGATATCAAAAACTTTTCATAATTCAATAAGCGAGCGTGATACTCATTTGCTGTTTGGGCATTCATAATACTGGTATTTTTAATATATTGTTGAAGTAGGGTTCTGTGTTGTGTTATATGCTTCTCTTTTTGTATTGTTTTGTTACTATTATAGTTGTTAGTTAATTCAATTCCCTTATTCTATAAATCCTATTCTTATTTATTATGATATTGTATTTATTATTGAATATGCATTAAAAATAGATCAATTTATTATTTTAAATATTGTTTATTTTTTTTTCAATCAATAAAAACATTGTAATAATTACTAATAACAGAATGTCATCAACCATTGGAAGACATAAACTTATGTGTCGAATTCTGGATCTTTTATCCAGAAATCATTCATCTCGTTCAGATTATGGCAATTTAATTATATGTAAAAAATGAAGATTACTACTACCAACAATCAGGAGATGCTAAAATGCCATACTTGACACAGTACTCAACTGTTTGGGAAGAGCTACCTGTATATGTATCATGAACAACCATGAAAAATAACATTGCAATAAAGAAAAGACTAAATCCACTAAAGGCAATTTCTAATATTTTTTTAATTGTATTCTTTTTTCTATTTATCTGTGGTACCAATGTCATTATCGACATTGAACACAATCTCACCTTCTATATATTTATTATAGTACATTTCCCAAAATGAGAATTTCACAATCAAAATACTTTTTACTAATAAGATAAACATAATCTATAACACCCATACCTATAATCAGTATCTATTCACTCTAGGAATTGATACAACTTAATAGTTATAGTCTGAACTCTTGACTAGGTATCTAGATTATTTAGGCCAAACTGTATCTTTGACTTATGACTTGAATACTAGATCTTGATAGGAAAGATCAATGATAAGTTATTGATGAACTTATTTATTAATTTCTAAAATTCTCATTTTCTGTTTCGAATATGTTATTGTGAATTCAATTAATAATTAATAACTATTTTTGGTTATTCTTGTTCTATATTTCTTTAGTGGATTAGTATTATTTTTTGTTAATAATGGAGATGACTGTATCTTATTAATATGGTCAATAATCATTCCCACCCGATCATTCAACGTATCTCATGTATAGAATTATTCTATATTATTCTATTTCTGGCCCATTATTAGTATATGTAACCTGCATTTGGTATATTTGTTTATATAAATTTAAATTTTTATTTTCTAGAATGATAATAATATATTCAAATTAAATACTAGTATTTCAAAATGATTTTATATGTTAAATCTTGAAGATAAAATAACTATTCAAGAATTAATTACTAAATATAATCTTGCCATAGATAATAAAAGATTAGATGAATGGATTAACACTTGGACAGATGATGGAATATGGACTACAACTTTTGGCGAAGCAAAAGGTAAATCAGAACTAAAAAATATGATCGATCAAATTACAAATGAATTCGCTAGTGGAAAAAGACATTTTTCAACTAATATTATAATTGAAGAGACACAGAATAATATGGCCAGTGCAAACTCATATCTAACCGTAATTGAAGCGTATAAGAGTCCACAAGTAGTAGCCTCAGGTACATATAGTGATATATTAAAGAAAAATAATACGGGGGAATGGAAATTTTTTCAACGTAAACTAGATATTGACCTTGTAAATGAATCTAAATAATAAAAATTGTGTTGCTATCACTTCATTTTTAACTAATAAAATTTTAAATACTTTTATAAAAATTTTATTAGTTAATTATGAGAGTAAAATATGATCGGAGGATATAATGATATTATGATCACTCTCTTCAACTGCTACTTTACCTGTAAAGTCCAATGTACATTGAGATTGGTTTGACTCTATATCAAACTACAATAGTCGGAATACACAAATATAGACTTCATGATGAATATACTATGATAAACTAATATCTATAGAGTAACACATTTGAAAATATTGATAAGTTATATTTATTTGAAATACTATTTATTTTTTATTTAATTTTTCATTCTAGATTTTGATAATTATTAATATTATTTTATTTTTAATTTGAGAATTGCCATAATATTTTAATAGAACTTTTTAACCTAAATGACTAAAATGAAACCAAAAGTAAAAATCATTGAGACACAAGGTTCATCAATTTCATTAGAATCTCAAATAAATCAATTCTTGCAAAAAATTGATGTAGATAATTTTATAGATATAAAACTAAATACATTGGAAAGAATAAATTCTACTCCTGATGATAAACATATTGCATTAATAATGTATCTAGAATAACTATTTTTATCGTTCATTTATGATCTTGCTAAATATAATATTTTCAATTTCTTTACGATTGAGTTTTTATGCAAGCAAAAATATCCTTACATTCATATCTCTTTTCTGGCTATTCTTGTTAATAACAATACAATGGTATTTGTTAAAGGTAAAAAACCGTGACAATCAAGGAGATCAAAAATAAAAAAAATAGAAAAGTTCTAAATATTTTTAATATAGAGAAAATTATTATTATAATATTACCAATATTGGAATTGTCTTAGTCAAAATAATAATATAATAAACTATTCATGAATCCTATAAACAAATTAGTATGATAATTGAAAATTCGAAGCTTTTATTACAAATACTAATGGTTTAATTGTTATTCTCAAAATTACTCTTCATAAAGGCAATAAATAAAGTAAAGTATGTATTAGATCTAGATGTTCTATTTAGATAGCAATTGCAGTTAGTAAAAGCATTGCAAGTAGATAACAATAAGGAATTATAAAGAACGAATCTATAAGCGTTATAATGTATAGTTACGTTTACTTTCATTGTTGTACAATAAATTAAATAAGAATGTTTTAGCATATTTAATAAATACTACAAATTACTGTAATTAATTTCTCTAACAATTCATAGCTAGTTATTATATATATTAACTAATCATTATATAAAAGTGCAAAAAAATAGTAAAAAAATTACATTATCTTTACTGTCTTGTATGTTAATTATCGTCATAACGATAATTAGTATTAATCATAATCGTTTCAGTACTCCATTATTTCTAATAGAAATTCACGCCGAACCAGATGATGACAATAAAGAAAAAGAAGAAAAAGAAATTAAGATAGACAAAGAAAAAAAAGAACAAGACCAAACAAAAGATAAAGATAAAGATGCAGATAAAGATAAAAAAAATGGTAACAAAATTAACGATTCTGATTTTGATCCTGCATATAGATCTTTCTTTCCTATAAAGCGAATAGTAATACCCGAAGTTTATGAAACTATACCAAAGGGACAGACATACAGATTCAATATTGATAATCCAAATGATAAAGTTCAAGTAGATAAAACCGATAAATCAAACGTTTTTACACAACAAAATATTGATGGAAGTTGGAGAATAGACTATGGAAAACCAAGAATAGATATCCAT
>DASQLB010000277.1:0-7764 GCA_035630235.1 Nitrososphaeraceae archaeon
ATCGCTAAGAAAAAGATTTTCTGAATTGGAGATAGCGCCGAGAATATGGAAATATATAGATGAAAAACTTCAGCCAGGAGTTTGGAAATCTTTCGATAAAATGGAATAATAAAAAGATATTTGATTACTAATTTAAATTAAATATTTCTACATTCAGCTAATTTTATTCCTTCAACTTTTATATTTGATTCAACAATATTTTTAATACCTTTTTGCATAAATTTTTTAGATGCTGCTGAAATTACTTTTCCTTCCTCTTTACTAATATATTTAATTGGTCCCAGCCGAATACTTACTTTTACTAATAACTTGATAAAAGTCACTTATTGTCAGATCATTCACTAGTTTTAGGAGTTCTTTGATAATATTGTTTTTATTATGAATTTGTCAAATGTTGAATTGTCAGAAACCTTATGTGCCGATAATATGTTTTTAATATTATACTGTTTTATGAAATCATCTATATTATCTTTAAATCCACTAAAAACTATTAGAAAACTAGTCAAAGAAATTGAAGATGCGTATTTACATAAGAATAAACCTACATATCACTTTCCAGCATATTCTATATTGAATTTAATTAATATAAACAATATGAATCAATTTTCAATTATTCAAGGATTTATAAATGTGTCTAATTCAGGGAATTCATTAGATAATGAATAGATAAATGATAGTAGTTTGTAGGTATAGAAAGGTAATGACTATCCAAGAAATTGATCAAGTTTCCGTTACAATTCTAATGGATAACACCACAGACCATGCCTAAAAAGTTCTTACAAAGTAGCGTTGGCACAGTATTCTCATTCTAATGTTGTATTTTATTTGTCTATAGCAAATCTCCGAGAGTGGAACTCGAACCCTTATTCATCAAATGTGGATTCTATATTCTAATATTGAAATATCCGGTTAATTAAAAAGATTAGTTGAAAGTATACCAATTAGCAAATTATTGTCATAGTCTTATTATCCATAACTGTCAAGATATAGAAGAAATTTTATTAAAATTCAAATATAATAATTTTTCAGAATTTATTAATTAGGAATGCAGTTATAGTTTATTAAACAATGAAAACTATTCTAATAATCGATGATGATGTCAAAACTTCTTCGAAATATAAAAAATGGTTAGAAGATGAAGAAGGGTTTAATTCAACATTAATAAACGATCCTCAAACAGCAGAATTAAATTTTAAATCTACTGATTATGATCTTGTTCTTATTGGTTTTAAAATGTCTGTAATGGATGGATTTAATCTTTACGATAAATTACATGAAATATCAAAAAAAGTAGAAGATACACCAAAAGAATTTCGGGTATGCTTTATGACTTCATCCGTAATAAATTACAAAGCGTTAGCAGATATTCATCCTGAATTGGGACAAGAATGTTATGTATCAAAAGAAGTTCCAAAAGAAGCTTTTATAAAACATATTAATTCTTTAATACCTTGATTATATTCTATGTACTAAATGATTTCTAAATTAGTATTAACTTTTTTGTTAGTTTCATTTACTTTTATTTTCCTAACTTTAATCTCATTTAACATAGTGGAATCACATGGTATTATTGAAACACAACAAAAAAATAATGATACTGTTAATTTTGAGAAATTAGTTGCTCAATATTTAAATTGGTGGATAAATGTGCCAATTGAGGAAGATCCTCAACAATTAGATAATCCTTGTGTTATACATGATACAGGTTCTGTTATATTCTTACATGATCCATTTGAGATGGGCGAGATTAAGAATACTTGTACAATTCCACACAAATCTCTATTTTTCCCCTTTTACATAGGATGGTGTGACAATGGTAATCAAGGTTACTATCGTACGGAATCATATAATAAATTACTAGAATGTACTTTAGATGCAAACCGTGGTCTTGTTACAATGAATGCTTATCTAGATGACAAAAAAATTGTTGATGTAAGGATTGATAATACAGATATTCATAATTTAAAAGTCCTTTACAATAACTCGCTTGATAATTATTATAAGGAAATAGGACCAACGAACTTTTTTGATTTAACGCTAACTAACAAAACCCAATTTTCTAATTATGAAAAACCTCAAGATTTTGAATCATCTCCAGCAAAATATAAAGCAGTTGCTTATTGCTTCTGTGGTTTTATTGATAAAAATCAAATAACTCCCGGAAATCATGAACTAAGTTATTATACAAAGATTGAAGGATCTGGAGGACTAGATAAAACAAAGGGTTGGGATCATGAATCAAAAATAACATATATTTTAAGAATAAGGTGATGATAATTTAAGAATAATTATCTAAAAAAGGTCTCTATTACTTTCTCATCTTGACATTATTTTTTATTATATTTTCTTTAACTTCAGATATAACCTCATCTACTATTTCTTTTATTTCTTGTTGATTCAATTCATGTTGTGTATTATTTTGTTGCCATTTTGATGAGTAATCCATTAAAGATTTAACATTTTTTTGGATTTCATTTTCGTTTTCAGCATATGCAATATTTTTTAACAATGTTGTATCGTTTTCTACTTTTTTATTAAGATATTTCCGCAGTGCTATATCTCGTGCTGCTATTGTTGCAATACTATAAATTCCAACTAGTAACAAATAAGATGCTAAACCCATAAATGAAATTGCTACAATTCCTACAGGGGGATAAGAAGGTATAATTAGTGCACTTATATTTTTAGATCCAAAAAGGAACATCATTCCGATTAAGGAAATTATTAATGAATTCACTATTTGATGTCTCTTCGGAATTTTTTTGGCTATTACTAAAAATGCTATAGCAAAAAATATCCCTCCAATTTGTAAGTTTGAATTCAAGAATATAGATGCAATTTGATCTAATATTGAATATGATCTAATAGAAGAAAATATTTCTAAAATAGCAGGATCCTTTAAAAAATAATATAATATAATCTCATATTTAGTCATAAAGACAATTAAAGGCACACTAACTAAAATCCAATATTTGATTTTACCTATACTACGAGAATATTGTTTTAGCATAATGGTAGTTACCAACCAGAGTGCTATGAAAGAGATAATGGAGGTCATATCGTATAAGTTACTTAAATAAATAGATAAACTAGGGTTTATATGAAAAAGAGATCCAAATAATACTCTACATGATGCTGGTTTTATTATATCGGTATGTGTTAATAATATCTGTGAAACGTATATTAATCCAATTATAGTGTTAAGTATAAAAAATGAAATTGCAATACCATACATCAAAACTGAATAATTAGGAGAAAGTGAAAACCATCGCAATAACTTAACTGTTAAAATTAATAAAAAGCCTATTGATGATAAAAATGAAGTATATACAATTATAAAAATTAAAAGATTATAATAATTAGAATTAATTATTATTTGTCCATAAATCGTTATTAGAATTATTGAAAGTAAAGATTGTATAATTAATACCATGAAATAAAAATATATATTTTGTTTCAAATTTGATATAGTATCTTTTACAATTTTTAAGAGAACAATATTGCTTATTATGAAAATAATTGAATAGATCAAATATAATTCGGTATTTGAGATATTGATTATCCTGCTGCTTTTAGGAGTGCAAAATATTGTTAAAGAACTATCCATTATAATTATTATCAACATAGATACGATAAGCGTGAAAATTGATTTATTATTGGATAGTAATCTAATTTTACTCACGCTTTAATATTATATTACATAGCCTTTTTTAAAAAACTTTCACAAGAATGTTGTTAGCATTTAATATAATATCATAACTATCAATAATTTATGAATTGAATGTTAAAATGGGACTCGAACCCTTATCAAATGTGGATTCTACAATCAACTATTAAAATATTCTTAATTTGAAATATCTATCTGTTTAATTTCTAATATTATTTTAGAAAATATTTAATAAGCCAAATGGAAATTTAATCATAAAAACAAATGTCCAACAATATTAAAAAAAGGACAGATCTACTGACACCACAACTATTAAAAACACCAATAGGACGGAAAGTTACCTATGAATTCCTAAGATCATTATCTGAAGGATGTTCAATCGAAGATGCATTAGAAAAGGCAAGATTAATTGCACAACAAAATAGTTTTTTACTGCCATTTCAAATTTCATTTATTTTAGACGTATTGAATGCCTTGGGACCTGTAATTATTCAATTTTTTAGTGATTCTAAAAATAAATAAATTAATCGATTATGTTATATTAATATTCATGCTAAATTATTTACAATCCAGTAGGAAAAGTTTCAGGAAGATCTTCATCTTTTATAGTTTGCATATGTAGAGGATGTAATGCATGAGTTTCATCAATAAATAGGAAAGCATCATATCTTGAAGATATATCAGTAGAAACATAATTTCCATATTTTTCGTTACGAGGATTATATACAGCTCCTATTGCTCTTTGGCCTCTCAAGGTGTTATTGTTTGTTTTATTTTCAAAGATATTAATATCACTTACATAAGATAAAATAATTAATTTATTATTAGTAGCAGAAGCAGTAACAGATTCTCTTTGGAGATTATGAAGAATCTTATCCCAACTTTCATCTATAGCAGGAGGTACTTCAATTTGTTCCATTTTTTCACCCCATCTTTTTGAGGCAATCACACTTCCTTTATATGTTCCAAATCCAATCAATACTGTATTATTCTTATTTTTTCTTCACGCACTAATTGTCCAAGATTAATCATACTATCTTTAGACATATCTGTTGCTCCTCGCATCGCCTATATGAGTATTATGTACCTAAACAATTATCTTCGAATTATCTTCATTATTTGTTATCATTATGAAATGTGATTAGGCGTTCAAGAGTTTCCAGAATAATCATTCCGAACCATGTTATAATAATTTTTTGGAGCAAAAATATCTTAGATATATTTAAAAAGGAAGAATTATGAATTTGTAGTTATAAATAAAATGGATAATAGTAGTAATATAAATAAAATATTTTGTTTTTTAAAAACTACAGTCGGATTTATATATTGAAGCTAAATTAAGAGTAATCAATAAATCTGTTTCATACATACGCAAGGCTAGGACATAATTATTATATTTTCCTAACTCTTAAAGCTAGTTTATTGATAGACGATGTTTTGGTGAAAAACTGACTTTCTTGCTTAAAATGGTATTTGGGTTTGAAGCTAATATTGTGTTTTTAATAGGATCATCTATTTAACGATCTCAAAGACACCCATCATGCCATGGTCCTCGTGGAACATTATGTGACAATGATAGACAGATTTTCCCACAAAATCTTCAAATGGAATCCGAATAACAACTTCACCGTGACCTGGAATCAAAACCATATCTTGTAATCCGTGAGCGTCATACGGTTTCCCATTGACTGTTATTACCTGAAAATCATTCACATGAATGTGAAAAGGATGTTCATCCTCGTCGGTATTTATTAGCCTCCATTGCTCTACAGTTCCAAGCTTCACTTTTTGATCGATTCTGTTATGATCAAACGTCTTGTTATTTATCGTGTACCGTTGCTCCTCATCGTTTGATGAAAAAGTAAGGACTCGATTATTTGTGATATTCATAATTTTCAGGTCTTCCTTCGAAGTTAAACTCGATGGAATAGTTTTTACAGGTTCTTTTTGGTTACCTTGTACGTTTACAGTCACAATTGTGGTTTCTGGGTATGGATAGTAATCAAGTGCTTTTAAAGAAATAGAGCCATTGCCCATCGGAGTCACTAATACATCAAACCGCTTTCCAGAAGGAAGCACAAGATTATCAGTATCCCATACCTTCCAAACTGGATATCCATCTTCTGCTATGACATGGAATTTATGGCCAGGCAGTCCAACTTTGTAGACGGTCTCAGATCCAATGTTTGCCAAACGCCATAGCTGAGTTTCTCCTGATTTAATGTTGACATCTGGATTGATTTCTCCGTTGACAGTTCGATAGGTAGGTCTAGTTGGATCACTATTGACTGGAAAATCTCTCATTGCAAAGGTCTGTTTTTTGATTTCTTGTAACGGCTTTGGCAATAACTTCTCTATCCCTTCAACTACTATCATGCCAGACAAACCGGCCGAAACTTGTTCATAAGCAAGAGTATGCATATGTGAATGATACCAGTACGCACCTACAGGTTGATCAATAGGAATGTCAACAATATATTGCTGTGTATCACCGGGAGCAACTTCAAGAAAAACATTATCCGAATTATTTGAAGGAGACACATGAAGTCCGTGATAATGGATATTGGTGGACTCATGGAGATTATTTATCAAATTAAGTTCAATTCTATCACCAGGATATACATGCAAAGTCGGTCCTCCAAGAGAACCATTATAGACCATAGAAGTAATTGAATGGTTGTCAACATTACCTATTTTGTATGTTGCAGTGATTGTAGTTTGCAAAACGCCGTCTTTACTAAATACATCTTGAGATTGTGAAAAGTTCATTCCATCCAAAGGCGAAGGTTGAGATTCGGCAAATGCATTATATTCTAAAGTTTCAAATGTAAGCATCATCAAAATAAATATCGCGAAGGAAAAAGAGTAGATCATACCACCAGTATTCAGATAGGACCATATTTTGTGGATCATTTAAGAAAATTCTACCAAGTGTTTTGATCTTCCTAAACAATTCCTTTTATGTCCAATTCCTAAATTGTTCTGTTTATGAATTAAATAAATTTTTTTGTTCTCACTCATTTATTGTAACTAAGCGTAGTTGTGATGAGTAGTATATTAACATACTATCCACTTAAACACAAGTACTAAATTTTCAATCGTTATTGACATTCAATCCTATTTTGTCATAGATCAATGAAATCATATTTCTCCACGTAGTAAATTTTCTTCTAGGGATAGATAAATTCTGTATTGAGTATAAGTAGAATATCTGACGAAACAAATAGAAAAACCAAAAGATATGGGAAATCGTTGTAATATTTGTGTAGGTTCTATTGATTTATTGAAATTCTCAATACCACCTACCACCTACAGTAATTTCATTATTAAAAATAGGAATTACACATTTGTAAGGCTATCAAATTCTTAAATAATATATTTATTATCACTCTGTAATGAAAACAACAATATCTTTCAATGCTATGATCATAATGATCTTTGGAATTGGTATAATAATTGGAGGATTGACAGGATCAGCACTTGCACAAACAGATAATCAAACTAATGCAGAACAAGGTAAAAATAATACAGATAGTGGAAGTGGTATAATGGACAAAATTGGTGATATGGCAAAAGAGAAATTAAGTCAAGGTGTACAAGATATAATAGGTGGAGGCAGCAATAAATAATAAATGATAGTCATTTGATACATATCCAATAATATTTCAACATTTTAGATTTTATAATTAAAAGTCTTAACTTTATATGAACACCAAATAGATACTTAATTCTCGAATTGGGAATCGAACCTCGAAGCAATAGTTCGGGGTTTATATTGGAATATGCTAAAGATTAAAAGAACAAAGAATTCAATAATATCTAATCTATTTCTACAAAAATTTCTCCATTTTTCTCATCAACAGTAACCCAATTTGTTTTAGGAGAAGCTTTAGCGGTACGTATGTCAAAAACTCCTTGATGCCAAGGACATGTAAGATCGTAATCTTCTAACCATCCTTCCTCGAGTGGTCCACCTTGGTGCGAACAAACTGAATCCATGGCATATATTCTGTCTTTAATCATCCCAAGCACAATAGATTTATCACCTACTTCAGTTTTTACCAATTCGCCTTCTTTAAAATCCGTCTTCTTTAATT
>DASQLB010000278.1:0-11156 GCA_035630235.1 Nitrososphaeraceae archaeon
TATCTTGTAAACTAAAAATCCATGTGCAGCAGTTAACTCTGCTTCCTTAACGAAAGAATTTGCTCCAACATTTGATTGTGCAGTATTTATTGCATCTATTATGTTAACAGTAACTTTAGATTTGAAAGCCTCACCAATAGTTGATTTTACATCAATAGTACCATTCAACTTCATTTTCATTTCTTCTGATTGATTTGACATTGTCGTCATCATCATACCTTCATCATTCTCATCCATTCCCATCATTTCCGTATCATCTTGCATCATTGGAGAATCTTCTGATTCCATTTGAGCATATGCGTTACCTGTAGTTTTGATATTACTACTAGTGTAGTTTATCCCTATAAGACCTATTGCTAATAGAGCAACTAACATTGTTGTTAAAACTATTTTCATTAACACAGTCAAGGTACCATAGTTAATAACAATTAGACATAATTATTCGATTACTCTAGCGACATAAACTCTAATCAAGAAACAAATTATGAAATTTTTTTTCGGAATTTTTTAAACAATCTGATTATTCAATTAGAATCTAATTATCATTGCTTATTCTGCTTTATAGATAATCTTTCTACTATTTTTCGCAGTTCAAATATACCTTCTTCATTTATTTAAAGTGCACAAAGTCAGTATTTTTTTGAACTTTTATCAAGTTCAATGGTAATGTTCGTAATAATGCCATTTCTTAACAATAATAATTTTTCAAATACAGCAATGCATCAAATATAGGAATAGTGGCTGTAGGCATCTCCCTAAAGTATGGACATAAAATAAACTTTACCAGATTGTTAAAAATAGGATTCCCATTTATAATATTAACTGTGGGTCTTGGTTCTATTATACTAATGAGACAATCGAACATATAGGTGAATTGGCTGCAATAGTAAATTATTTGTTGCTGGATTAGAAATCACTCCAAGAGAGTTTTTAAAAGGACCTAAGCTAGTTTACACTAGATGTACTAGGTGTCATTCTTCCATTTTTTGTTGGTTATTTTGTATTTTCCTTATATTGCTTAGACGCACTTGAAACACTTTTGATTGCTACTGCATTGACTGCTACTAGTATAGCAATATCTATCCAAGTTTTATCATCAATAGGAAAGATGCAAACGAAAGAAGCAAGACTAATCCTAGGAGCTGTCATAGTAGACGATATTTTAGCAATAGCAATTTTACCTGTTGTTCTTACTATGGTACAAACAGGTAATAGAACTCCTGATATCATGGACGTCTCTTTTCTTATTTTGAAAATTTTGGGATTATTTGTAGTCTTATTAAAGTTCAATTTTAATTGTTCCAAGAATACTTCATAGAGAGTGACTATGGAAATCTCAAGGCAGTATAGAAGGAATTACAACTGCAATCTTTTTTGGAGGATCTGGTATTACTGCTTTAGTAGGACTTTCACCTATAGTTGGCGCCTTTGCAATTGGAATGGCAGTTGCTAGTACGAGATTAATAAAACAAGTATAAGAATATGTTCATAAATTACAAATATTTTCGCTCCACTTTTTTTGCTATAATTGGTGCACAAGTTGACCTAGGAGGAATTAATCTTGATTTATTGCTAATAGAAGTTATACTTGTCTTCATAACTTTAGTTACGAAGATGCTTGGTTGTGGAATACCTTCACTAATATTTCTTAAAGATAAGATCAAGTTTATGTGAGTTGGAGTAGGAATGATATCTAGAGATGAACTTGGTTTAATTGTAGCAGGAAGAGGTGCAACATCAGGAGTTTTATCGCGAGATGTCTATACTGCAATCATAGTTATGGTAACAGTTACAACAATAATTACACCAATATGCATTAAGAAAACATATAAAAAAATTAACAACATAAATTTGATAATATATTCTCAAAACAAACTTTATATTTGATATCTTTAAACAAAAAATATTGCATATTATCAATTCATGATATCAAGTGCTTTTGTATTATATCAATATTTAAAGTTAATTCAAAATTAATTAATTAAGAACAATTACTAATTAATTTAGTTGTTTATTTTTGAAATAATATTGATAGATAATCTGCAAATCAACAAATAGGTTAAAGAAATGGGCAAGGCAAAAAAGGATATTAAGATAATAAAAAAGGATTCGAATAAGGAAGAATATACTTTTGTTAGCAATAATATTCTGAATAATGTAAATAATATAAAAAATAATCCATCTGCAACAAGAAATAATGAAAAGATAGAAAATAAATCTAGTGAGAGAATTGAAAAAAAAATTCATACAAAGAAAGTAGACAACAAAGGAAGAAAGATTTTGGATAAAAGTTTGCAGGGTCATTCGCCAATATATGAATAATCATATTACAGAATACAAGTTACCATAAAAATAAAACTGGAGAATGGGTATTAACACCATCATCAACACTCTCCAGATATGTGTGGAACTGATTCCAATAAAATCATTATATATTCTTTATTATAGATTGCTACAACTTATTCTCAGTTAATATTATAGAACAAATTGAGAGTAGAATAAATATTTTGATTATTATTTTATTTGAATTATATAAACTACAATATTCTTCAGATTGAATCTCGAATTGAGCAAATGAAGATTTTAAAATTATGGATTTGTAAATTAATCATATGAAAGGTAGTACTATAACCATCTTATCTTTGACTGTGATATTAAACTAAAATAAGTAAATCACTTATCTAAGAATATGAAATATAGAAGTAGAACGGAAATAGTATGTAATATACTGGACGCTGCAAATGGAAGAGCAACCAAGACAAAAATTATGTACAAAGCTTTTCTAAGTTATGCACAATTAAAGGAATATCTTTCTGTTTTGACAGAAAACAATCTAATAGAATATCTTGATGGGACTCAAACATTCAAGACTACAGAAAAAGGATTAAACTATATTAAAATGCATAACGAAATTGGAGAATTATTAAAAGTTACTACAGTTAAAAAATAACTATTAATTTTTATAGTAACTTCATATTGACATCCATTTAAAAATATGTTAATAATAAAAGCTATATGTAAGATAATAGTATATTTACATTAGACTCTATTTTTATACCAATATAAAGAACTACTTAAATTACTGGTAAAGGGAATTTTAAAATAATAAGAGATATAAAATAATTAACTTATCATTTATCATTGTAATAATCTATTTAGTATATTTTTTTAGTGATACAGTCTTATCTTTAACTGATTCTGTAATCGATTCCAATATGTGTTTATCATTATCTTTTACTTCATCGGTTTTAAATTCATCATATGAAATTTTTAATATTAATTCAGTACCATTGTAGCGTTGTATGGTTGATTTTGGAATCCTGTAAATACGTTGACGCATGCCACCCTCCTCGATTATTATATTTTTTTTATCATTTCCAATTATATTTCCGCATGATTTATTGTCTTTAGTTCTGATTCCTTTTCTATCTTTAACTAATTCCGCCCAATTAGTTGAACTTGACATAACAATTCTTATATTTTATAATATTTAGCAATTTTACTCACAACATTAAAATAAATTAAGATGATGAGAATTTTTTGTTGCTTTTGAACTGAAATTTTTCCAAATTTTAAAATTTTGGGAAGCAACTATTTTTTATATATAAAAAACTAAGGAATTTTAATATAGAAAATTTAATTTACTATTCTTATATTTTGTATAGACTCTAATTTTGCATCGCTATCGATATTAGTAATAACGGAATCTAATAAAAAAGATAAGATACTCATAGCTCAATTCATGGAATATTTTCTACTTTCTGGCCTAATAAAATATGAGAATAGGCAAAATCATCAATCATTATAGCTTTAATATATTTTGGAAATAATGACTTGTCAATACATGACCCATGCATAAGATATGCCATATTCGGTGACAAGTCAACAAGCCGTTTAGTAATATCTCTTACAGGTTTCTCACTGGCAAGTATTCCAGCATTTCTATAAAGATTAATCATCGATTCTGAAAGGTCGTTAGATATAACTGGTTTATTCTTCCCTGGTTGAATAAATAAATCAGAAGTAAATAGTGATTTGGTATTTTCCTCAAATATCATCATACTATCCCAGTGATGAACATGAGGAGTCATAATGAATTTGAAGTGCTTCTTGCCAGTCTTTAGAATATCATTATCCCAAATTGATATGTGGTCTACAGGAACGTTATACCATCCCATCATATTGAGATTTGAACTTAAATCGCTGCATACTAACTTTGCATCAGCAGATTCTAAAAATGCCATTTCACCCCATTCATCACTTTCACAATGCAAAAAAGACACATATGCTAACTTTTGCAAAGACACAACCTCTTTTATTTTTTCTTTTATATTCTTATACATTCCAATAGGACCAGTATGAATCAACATAGGTTTCTCATCATTAATCAAAAATTGGTTAAAAGTTATACCAAACTCACTAGAAAATCCAGATATTCTATAGATTCCATCAGTAATTTCTGAAATAGTAACATCAATATCTTTAAGATTAATATCAGAACTTGCTGACTTGTCTCATAAATATAACTAACGAATAATCTAATATATTTTCATAGAAATTTACTTGAAGAATAGGAAAATTATATCCAATCTTTGACTTGTCTATTAATTCCCTTATTCACAAAATACAATTTAACTGCTTTAAGAATTTGATTTATTAAAATATTAAATAGTTTTCCTAATTTTAAATTAATTTTTTAATGATAAAATCTATACGAAGTAATAAAATCATACTAGATAGAAGTTCCTATTTAGTGTCTTTATTACTTCAATATTACAAATTCAATTTATATTATAACTCATATACTATTAAGAAAAAAAGGATATTTGACTTGTATAAATTTGTCATAATTTTCATTATTTACCTTCTTCTGTTTTTGTCTTATATTCTACAATTTTATATTTTGATAATGCTTTGTAAGCTACAAATACAACTAGCGCAATTATAAGAAAATCTATGATATTTGCAATAAAATCTCCGTATTTGAATTCAGAGATTCCGCCAGAAACACTAGTAATCTTTGCAGACAATTGTTCAAGACTTCCTGAAGGTAAGAATAAACCGACCAATGGATTAATAATATCTTCAACAAAGGAGGTAACTAATTTAGAAGATGCTTGACCTATAACAAATGCTAATGCTAGACCAATAATACCAAATGTCTTGAGAAATTAAAGAATTGGATGACAAACATCCTAGTAGGTACTGGTTCTTTTGGTGATGATGACGATGATGGTATGTCTTTTCCTGTCAAACTACATTTGTGGTAAAATAATTGATATGATGAATAATTATGTTAAAAGTTATGAACTTTTTTGTAAAAAATAACACCATAAATCTTATAATAGGTATTCCAGGATTAATTATGATTGTTAATTTAGAGATACAAGTATATCAAAGACAGAATTAAATTAAACGGTTTATTAAATGAAAAGACTCAATTTAGGCTTTCAACAGATGAAGAAATTTCTATGACAAATTTCGCCAAGATAAAAAAACTTTTAGACGATGTTATTTTTCGATCTATGGGTAACCACACTATTTTTGAATATTAAGCAGAAAATCCATAACCGTGAGATTTATTTGAAGATGCTATAAAGGAACCATTTAGATATATTCTAGGAGAGTTTGATAAACATAAATGATCTAATTTAAATCATAATATTATAGAAATATTGCTGGGATCCTTAAAGAAATAAAATATTAAAGATCCAAATAATTTGAGATTGAATTTAATCAATAATCTATAAAATATTTTAAGGTTATCTGTCGGTTTTAATAGCAATCGAATATTGTAAATTACCAGAACATATTTCACATTATATAGAACAAGTAAATTTTTTGATCAAATTATAATCTTGAAACTAAAATAAAAGTGAGAATGAAGATAATGATTGATACAAACAATGTAAAATACTACTGAGACTATTCTAGTTAACAAACCGGAAATAAGAAACAAAATTAATTGAATATCGATTAATACTGATCTATATTACTCTTTAGGAAAATCATATATTTATTATCTTTAATCTAAACCAGCTTCATTGAGTAAAACCATTTACTTGTACTTTTCACTTACTTTTGTATGCAGAAATTCCAACTTCTTTTTTCTTTTAATTCATCACAATGATCTATAGCATCTTCTAAGTTGGCAAACACTTTAATTTCTTCAAATTTGCGAGCAGAATTTTTTGCTATTTACTTTAATCATTTCCTGTTGATATCTACTTAAGAATTATTTCTAATTAGTGAATTATTCTATATATTAGATTCTGGTCAATTTCTTTTTAATCTAAATGTATAGTTAGAATATTGCCTTATCTATTTCTGCTTCTGTAATTCCAATAACCAAATATTCATTTCCAATTTCATCTGAACCGATTAATAATCATGATATGTAAAGATGTTGCTCATATAATTCTGTTATTAATTGTTCAATATCTTTTTGTAATACATTAATATCTAATTTTAATATTATTGATTTATCATTATCTCTAAGTATTTCATACTCCCAACTATAAAATTCAGAATTTTTAATATGGAATTTATGTTTGATATAGTCTAAATTTTCTTTATTCATCTTTCTTGATAACGAAGTTCTTTTTTTCTCGTTGAATAAAAGGAATGATTTTTTCCTTTATTATTTTATTAAAATCATATAGAGTCAAAATCAAAAAATAATTTTCATTAATTGGAATCAAACATTTACTCATTCTTGTATACCTTCGAAATGTATTGTTAAGTCACCCATTTTCGGTTCGAATTTTAGTCTAGTTTTATGTCTCTTTATTGTATTAATTGTAAATTCGTAATTTTCCTCCAAAGTAAGAAGTGGTTTTAATTTTGGTCTATCTCTTTCATTTATTATAATACCATTTTGATCAGTTATTCCTACCCATCTTATAGACCTGTCAATATTCAATATACTTTGGGGAAAAGCATAAAGGAATTTCGTAGTATTATCATTTAGTTCAGACATATTTGTATATTTTTATATAATCATCATTTCCTTGTATTATACATGTCTGATAGTAATGTTATTCGACCAAAATCAAGTTCTTCAGAAGATGAATATTATAAACAATGGATAAAATATAGAATTTTGGAAGAAGCATATAATCATGATAAGCGGCTCAATAAACTTAATAGTTCAGATAAGCAGTTTTTAAGCAACATTACAATAAATGAAATACAGGAAATGTATCCAGCATTGGGAGATTTAGAATTAATTAGAAGCCAAGCTAGAGGAATGAATATGAAAGAGAATCCATTGATCAAATTTGTAGGAGCCTTTGGTGAGGATACCATTACGATAACCGATACGGGTAGAACCTATTATGAGGAGAATAAAAATACAGAGATTCCTAAACTAGATCTTTAACAATTATTTTAAGTTAATTTCCCACTTTAAATTATTTATAATTTAAATCACAAAAAAATTATTTATTTTTATTAATTATTTATGTTACTTGTTGATGTTTGCCTAATTCAATGCCTAAACACTTTAAACACCAAAATTCGTTGGGTCCTATTCCATCACCTCTATCTTTTTTTACTATAATAGAAACTGATGGATGTTCTATACCGCAATTCTCACATTTTCCAGTATAACTCATCGCCATATCCAACTAATTATAGGAGTTTATATTATAAATAATTCTCTTTTAAGAAATTATTATTTATTCGATAATCTAATATGGAGATACCGCCGACACCATGATCAACAAATATCTCCCTACTCGGCCGACAACTAAGGTCAACCTATATTATATAAAGTCATATCTTCTTTTATGTGTTTCAAATATAAACATACTAAGATTGTATTAGTTATTTCATTAATAAATTTCTACTACTTGAAATAATTATTGTGTTAATAACAATGCTAATATTTGAAAAGTTGTAGTTGCTGATAATTATAGTATAAATTAAATCTCATTTTTTTGTATTGTTCAAATATACGAGTCATAAAACAATTCTGTAGAATTTTCTTTTCCTTTTGTATTGATTGAAGATGAATATTTGTATGATAAGTGTAGCATTTCTTTAAACAACATTCGATTCTTTTTTCTCAATACAAAAGAGAAGTTATATTATTTTTCTATTTCCTGATTTAATATTTTTGAATAGTTACTATTATAGTTATAAATATTATCGTCATAATTATCTTTAGAAAAATTATAAAAGCCAATAAAACTAAAAGTTCATTCCTTTAAAATCTTGTAATGTTGCAATATTATTGACATCATAATAGGATATATTCTGATTGGATTGATAGTATTAGAACAAGCAGAGTTATACATATTCGCAATTGAGAAGATTTCTTTAAATATTTTTTTGTCTTGATTTTATCTATTATTATTAATATTTAGATTGTCTAACTAGTTTCCATTTCTCTGCCTCTTCTATAACTGTTGCAATTCTAAACGATGGTATTGTTCGACATATAAGGTTGCAAAGAATGTGTAGAATATAATTAGTAGAATACTACTAGGAGGAAGAGAGTGGATAGGCCCACAAGTTATAGTAATGCCATTTCTATACCAAATGGAACAAGTGGATATGAAAAAAAAATAAAATTTAGTTCTACTTATTAATATTTGTATTGTTACCCCGTATACAATCTATACACCAAACTTCAGGGACTGGTACTCCCTCAATATTTTTCCTCACTTCTATCCAAACAGATAGATTTGCACCACAATTTTTACATGTTCCATCATAACTTGTTGCTGCCATTTTAAATAATATTGATAATATAGTATAAAATTCTTTGATGAAAAAATTGTATATAACAATATCGTTTTTAGCCAATTACTGATTTTTTTTGCTTTTATACTTTGTGATTGAGGTGAATCATTTTCTAACTCATATTTAATATTATCTTAAGTCTATTCTTGGCTTGGATTTTAAGTTATACTTAACATACCAAATGACATACTAAATTATATAGTATATGTTACTGAAAGGTTCTACTTAAAGTTAGTTAGTTAACTAATATGTACAAGTCAGTATATATGTTAACTTTTTTGATAGCTTTATTTATAATGTTATAAATGGTAACAGCAGCAGCAATACAAACGAATAAAATGATCTTCTTTAAAATGTAATAGCTCTAGGAAAAAATTCCGATAATATAACAATTCACAATGATATTAAAAGTTATTATTCAGATGATAATAACTTTACACCAGATTATTATTTATTGTTTAATAAAATTATTATAAAAAGGAAATTCTAAATAAAAGAGATTTATTTTGGATAAATTAAATCCTGTTTATCCTCTTTATCATCTCTAGGACCATGGTAGTTCTCTGGATATGCTTCCTCATCTATTCTTTCTATGGGTTCTCCAGTTGGCAATGGTGCATTCATATCCACCTTATAAGTAAATAATTCCGGGAAGTTCTTTTGCACAATAACATTCCTTCCTACGGCAATTATCTCAGATTTAGGTATATCAAATCTCTCATTTCCATATCCAAAGACTACTATTTTATCATCCGTTTCTTTCATAACATGACCAACATGATCTTCATTTTCTGTTCTTACTCCTTTATTAAATAATGAGTTTGGATACTTTCCTTCATAGGTTCCCAAATCAATTTGGTTATCAGTTTTCCAAGGATCTTTCCGACTGGTTGGAAGTGGATCATTACGATTAACACTATACTTACTTTCAATTTCTGACAAGGTACGTCCAATAAGAACATTGGCGCCAACCTGTTGAATTTCTGAAATAGGTATATCATATCTCTTGTTTTTCCCACCAAATACTACAATTTTGTCTGGTGTCTCTCTAACTACGTGACCTAAGTTAGGCTCATCTAAAGCCTTTACTCCTTTATTAAAATATTTTCCAGATACCAATACAAGTAAATTATAACTGTTATAAATAAAGATTTGATATTATAAGAAATAATTCTAAATTTGAACAGAAGGCAATGTTCTATAATATGAAAAAATAATGTATAAATATTTTTATCTTGAAGTGCAACATTATGAATTTGAATCTTTTAAATAATAAGAGATTTATCTTAATATGATAAATATTGGGACTTTTGAGAGAAAGCTTTCTGATTCTTCCTTTATAATCCTAATTTTCTATCCTATAAAAAATTCTTGTTATTTCAATAAGTCATAATGGAACATATAAAGATTTACGATGTAAAAAATGGAACAATCAAACACTAAAATGGGACAGGTTGAATGGAGAAGGAACAAGGTCCAGTATTGCAAAAAAAACATAATCTCAATCTAGCTCAATACATGATAGTCTGTCCGACAGTCTTCAATACCGAGAATATTAATTTCATGGCTTCACATAGTAAAAGATTATCGGACGATTCTAGAGGATTAATTGCAATAAATCCCAAGTTCTCAAAACTTATAACGGCATTACGTGGTGCAGTATTTAATGAATATAAACTCGATAAAGAAGAGTCAGTTCATAATGATCTAATAGACACGTTTTTAATGCTTTGCACGTTTTTTAAGTTTAAATCCTCTGGTGATTATTAATATGTATGTTTAATAAGATACTTTCTTCAAGTTTAAATCATCTAATGACTATTAATAATTATGATTCAGTTTAACGATAATCCAATTTTAGTAGATATTAATTCTAAAAGATCCAGAAAAGAAAAAATATTGTGTATGCTTTGTTTTCCTAAAATACAGTTAGATTGTATCAATCCTGACGAGAATAGATACAGGTGTCCACGTTGCAAGAACACTTACCAATTAGGGTATGAAATCCTTCCACAAGAAGACATTTTGGAATCAAGTCACTCTGAAGAAGAGGAAGAAGATGCAGGGTTATTATTTGCAGAAGACGAATTTAAATCAGACAATAATAATGAATCCAAGTCAGATATCAAAATACCAAGATACATGAAGGATGCAGAAACTACGACTGTCACCTATTTCAAAGAAGAATAATCAATTTTATATTTAGTATCTAAACCATGATGGGATTTTAGAATTGCAAAATTTACAAGAAAATGAGAAAAATGTTGAAAACTAGGTTAAGAGCAAACTAGCAATAATAAAGTCTGTGATCTTTTGGATCACAGAAGTTTTATGGAATTTGCTGAAAATCATTACTATAACAAAATTTTATTTTTTGTTTCTTGATATATCAACAAAGGTTAATGTTA
>DASQLB010000279.1:0-2543 GCA_035630235.1 Nitrososphaeraceae archaeon
GCCTTCAAGGTAATTTCATCGGCATAAATTAATTCATTAATAGATAAATTAACTTAATAGGTAAACTACTAAATAAGAAAGGCGGATCGATGCTTTACAAAATTTCTTGTATTGGAAACGTACGATTAACTATTGATATAATTCATGGATTTATTACCTTTATAATAAATTCAATCCCGAGGTTCAATCGATAGAATAATAATGTCCAATTTTTTGATTTTGTATAAAATGTTCATTATATGAGCAAATATACCATATTTTTCAGTTATTTTCGAAAAAATTATCTTATTAATATCGGGTTCTATTTTTGCTACTCCACTGTGCCACTCTTCTTTTATTTTCCCACTAATATTACATAAAGCATATGAAACATTATTATTGTTTTTAATGCGTTTAACTTTTCCAGACTGATTACTAGTACGAATGTAAATTTTATTATCTTTACGAATGAACCAAACAGGAGTTGAAACTCCATGTCCGTTTTTTTTATAGGTTAGAATATTGATATATTTTCCAGTTTCTAGCGAGTTATCATTATTATTCAATGGCTATATCTATTATTATTTATTTTCTTATTATAATGTACTGACATTAGAGAGGTAGAATATATCGAACTTGATGTTATAATAAAAATTCTCAAATGCTATCGTCAAAAATATTTATAATACAAATTCCCTCTAGCATAATGAGATTTACAATAGTTAATATTAATAATAATAAGATAGAAAGGCAAAAATGAAACTAACAATCGTTTCAAATATAGTAAAAGATAAAATAATTCTTAAGAACGATCAAATTAATTACAGTTTGGGCGGCCCTCCTTGTTATTGCGGTCTTATCGCTAAACAATTTGGAGCTAAAGTTAGGTTAGTTACTAAATTTGGAAAGGATTTGGATGAAAATGAACTCTTATTTTTTAAGGATTCTAATTTTGAAATTAATAATAATTCACTTTCCAAATCTCCAACAACAAAATTCATTTTAGAAGTTAATGGTCCGAATAGAGAATTATATTTATTAGATAAATGTGACCCTATTTTGATTTCTGATTTAGAACAAATTAATACGGATGGTTGGATTATTAGTCCTGTTTTGGATGAGGTTCCTTCTACCGTTCTAGAGTATTTAATAAATAATCACAATAACGATTTTTTAATGTTAGATCCTCAGGGATATACTCGATCTACGGACACAAATAATAAAATTATCCTGCATGAAAATTTAGATCCACTATTTTTTAAAAATATTGATGCAATAAAGTTGGATCCCCAAGAGCTGTTTTGTTTTTCTGGTGGATATGATATAAAATCTCTTATAAAGTTAAAAGAAAATAACAATATTAAGTATGTTCTATATTCAGAAAATCAAAGAATACACATGTTAAATGAGGATAAACATTATTGGCTTGATATAAATAAAGTAAACACCTCAGATTCTACAGGTGCAGGAGATATTCTTGCATCTGCATTCACTTGTGCTTTTATAAAGGAGAGAGATATCTTATGGGCTTTTAGCTTTGGAGTTGGAGCAGTAATGGCTTCATTAAAGACAAAAAAGAATGGAATAGAAAAAATTCCAAAAAAAAAATTTATCGAAGAAAATGCTTCATATAACTATAATTTAATCAAATACGAAAGTTTATGATCATTGCTCCAATTTATTTTAGAGAGAGATAAATCTAAAAATAACGTGATCATTTAAACCATAAAGAATAATCAACTTTATTGGACAATGATTTATTTATTTATTAGTATGATTCTTAATCTTTATTATTAGGCAATATACCTATCCTTTTGTGTTGGAAAAATATTATTAAATACTATTGCAGAAACATCACCTCTAAAAATAATCAGGGTTTTTTTATATGATATAAAAGTAGAATAATATTATAAAACAATCAGTAGACAAAGTTTTTAATACTTGTCTTATTTGATCATGTTAATAATGAAAAAACAGAGAAATCTATCGTATAATATAAGTATTCTTGCGTTTCTTTTTGTCATATCCTCAGTAATGGTGACATCGTCTCCATTTCAAATGCTGTTAAATGTTAACCCCATTTTTAATTCCAATTTAATATTCTCTGAAGCCAATGCTGCCGATGATGAAGAAAATGTTGCAGATATACAAGATTCTGACCAAGGAGATGTTAAAGATGAAGAACCAGAACAGGAGATTGGTTCTTTTGAAGCATTAGGTGGTAGTGATGAGACTGACCAAGAAGATGTTAAAGATGAAGAACCAGACCAAGAAGTCGATCAAACTTCCTTCGAAGCATTAGGAGTTAGTGATGAGACTGACCAAGACAGTGATAAAACTGACCAAGAAGATGTTAAAGATGAAGAATCAGAAGGGGAGATTGGTTCTTTTGAAGCATTAGGTGGTAGTGATGAGACTGACCAAGAAGATGTCAAAGATGAAGAATCAGACCAAGGTATAGGTCAACAAGCAGAAACCGAGACTAACCAAGCAGCTGAAGGTGAAGATATAGGTCAACAAGCAGAAACCGAGACTAACCAAGCAGCTGAAGGTGAAGATATAGG
>DASQLB010000280.1:0-4326 GCA_035630235.1 Nitrososphaeraceae archaeon
AAATTTTTTGAATTGCACTACATAATAAGGCTATAAATAATTCTCAAGTATGAAAGTATTATTTTAATTCCTTTTAGTTTCATGCATAACTATAAAAACGTAAATTCCAGAACCTAACGCTATAAATCCCACCGTTTGAATTGCTATATTTATACTAGAGAAATCTGCGATAAAGCCTACTCCTAACGCACCTATTACAAATCCTAAATCTCTCCAGAATCTGTAAACTCCTAATGAAGTTGCTCTCCTTTGAGGATGAGCAATATCACTAATAGCAGCAAGTAAAGCAGGATAGACAAATGCAGTTCCTATACCCAAAAGAGACATTCCTGCAAGTATACCAAAATAAATATTCTGAGATAACAGTATTACCCAAATTCCTATTGCTTGCAAAATCATGCCTGGATAAATCATTTTTTTTCGTCCTACTATATCACTAAAGGGACCGGTAGCAAGTTGGAGAAAGCCCCAAACTCCAGGATGCAGTGCTTTTAAAAATGCAGTATCATTCACACTTACTCCCAAAGATACAAAATAGAGGGTAAACAGTCCCCAAGAGACACCAAATACTAAATTGTTCACAAGTCCTGCTTGACTTACTGCTAAAAGAGAACGATTTTTCCACGATGTTTCAATGAATACATCTTTAAAGTTAAGATTATTACTTTTGTTTGGTAAATAGGAATTGCTAACTATTTCTTGTTTTTCTTCTTCTTCATTATTATCATCAGCATCTAATGATTCTATCCTCCTTTTATTTTCCTCATTTCTTTTCTCATCTTTTTGATAATTTTTTATTTCTAATTGAGTAAATTCTTTTGTGTCTTTAACTAATAAGAAAGAAATTAAAAATCCAACTATCGGAAATATGATTCCAAGGTAAAATGGATATGGTTTTAATCCGTAAACTGCGGCAATGTAACCAGTTAAAAAACCTATTAATGCGACTGATACATATCCAGCAAATTCATTAAGTCCTAATGCCAATCCTCGTTGTTGTGTTCCAACTAAATCTATTTTCATATTGACAGTCATTGACCAAGCCAATCCTTGGTTTATTCCAAGTAATACATTAGCAAATAAAATCCAATTCCAGTTTGGAGCAAATAATAAAATAAAAGGAACAGGTATTCCAAATAACCACCCTAAAACTAATACATTTTTTCTCCCAAATTTATCAGAAATATTACCTGCGAAGAGGTTGAGGATGGCTTTAACTAAGCCAAAACTAGCGATAAAAGACAATATTAATGCATTAGACTCCAAGTCAAATTCCTCTTTTCCTAAAATGGGAATGACTGTTTGTTCTAGTCCTATCATTGCGCCAACAAATGCATTAACTACTATTAACAAAAGAAATTGGTTAATGTTAGGTTTTAAACCTAGTTTAATTGAACCAGTGTCTTTATCAGTTTTATTTTTGTCTTTGTTATCACTATTACTATTAAACACTTTTTATAATAAATCTATCAAGAGATTTGAACTAATAAAATCTTTTCAGCAATTGAAACAAATAAGTAATGAATTAAATTGAAATTTGTATTACATCTAAAGAATGAACAACAAACTATTTGAAAAAAATGTTAGTTTAATAAAATATAATAAAAAATAATGACAGCGACAGATGAAATTAAGGAAATTATAGATAGAGAAACTCAGGGATGGAATAATCAAGATTTAGATCTTTTGATGAGCATATTTCATCACGATATGGTATGGCCATGGCCTAAAACACCACAATCTCGATCCTATGGATTGGATTTTTGAATTAGGTAAATTTGATAATAAAAGATGGAGAAAAATTTGGAGAAATCTTTTTGATAACTATTATTTGATACATAATAATCGTGTCATCAAAAAAATAGTTATTTCAAATGAAGGAGATGGTGCTTTTGCAGTAGTTGATGTTGATACACTTTGGCGTAATAGAACTAATGGAAGAGATTTTCATTGGTATGGTCGGGCTTGTAAAATTTATACAAAAGTAAAAAATGGTCAGTGGAAAATGATAGGGCATATAGGACTTTTAAAATACTGAAGTAAATAATACATTACTGTTCTCCTTTTTTTATACAATTTAAGTAACTCTCAATTACATTTTTGTAGAATTTTTGTGTAAGTTCTATTGATTTGATAAATGTATCCAAATTTTCTGTTATAATATTGTCTATCAGTTTTAACGATTTGTTTCTATTACTACTTAAACTGGTATACATATTTTCAATATCAAATGTTGAATAATTTGTAAGTCTTCCATTGATAGTAAAAAAATGATCCCAAGATGAATTGGAAATATTATGTAATATTTGAGAATTTATTGAGTTAGAGGTATTTATCAGATTCTTATGAAGTTGTAGATAATAGTTGGTAATCTCCATTGCGTCATTACTAGTTTGTTGTTTATCTTCTTTGAAACGATTGTCTGCTAATAGAATATTTCTTTGATTGCTGTCTGGGTCGTAAATTATAGGTTCTGGAAATTTCTTTATTTGTGGTTGTTGTTGTTCTTCTGCTTCCTTGTTTTTTTCTTTTGTTAGATATATTTCTTCAATTTTCCTTAGTTTCCTTGATTTTTTATGATTCAAGGTTTGTTTAGAGAACAATACGAAAGTATGAACATTCTCACTTAAAAAAATTGATATAAAAAATATTTACTTGTTAGTTAAATTATATTACTATACAAATTGTCAAATTTATAACATCTAAATTTAAATTATTTTTACTGAATGAAATACTAGTTCTCGCATCATGACTATATAATTGAATGAAATTTATTTACTAGATGATTCAGCAGTAATAAGGGATTTAAATATTAAATAATAAAAAGATACTATAGAAATATCAATGTCTAACATTATTAATGATATTAATACTAATGATAATAATATACTCCTAAAACAATTTCTTAATTATATAGATTATGAATTAAGTTGTTTTGAAAAATTCACAAAGAAGAAATTTTTCTTTAATGTATCAAAAAACGGTAAATTTCAATTAAATGTATATGGATCAAAAAAATATGAAGAAATAGAGGATAGTAATAAATCAAAATATCAGATAATCTATAGAGCAAATAATTTCTATCAATTTATCAAAAGATTATTAATGATTAGAGAGTATTTAATTAAACATTTTGATAATAAGGTAACTAAATAATAATATCATAAATCAAAGAGAAAAAGAAAGAAAAAAATTTATTCTTGCAACAAAACAATAAATTGTTTCTAATTAGAATGTAAAAGCAATTCTTTTTTACATTGGCTTTTATTTTATATATAAATGATTTAGAGGATTTCGTATTTCCTAAAAGAAATTCTAATCCAGGAGTAATACTAACTCTCCATTATTTTTGGTATTATTAAAATAGGTCGAAAGAGTAACTACAATGATAACATCGCAAGTTTTAATCACTTCAATTCTTAGATCTAATAAAATTAATACGAATTTTCTAAATAATTGTTGTTATATAACAATATTAAATATAAGTAGAAAATATAATAATATAATTAATTTTACAATGTAAATTGTTTTATTAGAAATTTCTATATTAATATTAAATAAATATGTTTATATTATCTTCTTATATATTAATATGTTTCATTAATTTAATTTAACTATCATAATCTTTTTTAAGTAACTTAATTAATAATAATGTTTTTTCTATGAAGAGAACTAGACATATATTTAATAACAAATATATCATATTTTATTAAATGATAACGAATACAATAACTATTGTAGTCATAATTGTGATGTCTCTTAGTATCGTTTCTACTTCTGTAGTTTTTGCAGAAAGTCAAGAATATGATCCAAGATCACAAGAAGATGTAACATTCGAAGATATACCACAAGTAAATTCATTAGATTTTGTAGATAGGATGGTAAACAATAATGTTGGTGATGAGCAAGATGCGGATTATGACCAATACGTAAGACCACAATCTGATAGTGACTATGAGCAAGATGCGGATTATGACCAATACGTAAGACCACAATCTCATGGATTGATAAAAAATAAAGATATTGGAATTCTAGTTTATACACATGGAAACCCAATGGTGCCGCATACTGCAGATACAATGAAAACAGAATTAATTGAGAAAAATCTAGAAAAAATGGGTCATCCTTCAGAAATTGTTACACATATGCCATATAATTGGGATCAAGGTTTGATGAATCTTGATAAAGAAAACATAAAGTATGCAGTATTTCTTTATACTGATTTATTTGGTCCAATGTCTACAGTAATTCATAATGTAACCAGAGGAATTTTTGGAGAAATTGAAAAATACCAATTTTGTCCTGGTGTTCCTATTCCACCTAAAT
>DASQLB010000281.1:0-4843 GCA_035630235.1 Nitrososphaeraceae archaeon
CTTTACTATTTTCGATTTTATAAAAGAAAATATATTTTTTGATAAAACATCTATTTGTTTTTGGAATCCTACAAAAAAGAAAGATACTGACATACCTAATAAAATACCACCAACTATATCAAGAGGATAATGTAATCCAAGGTATATTCGAGAAAAAATTACTAGCACTGCTTCTATGACTAATAATAAAGCTATTATTTTGCGTCTTAAGTTACCACGATATAAGCATATTACTCCAGTTGCACCAGCTGTCACTATTAATGCGTGACCCGATGGATATGATTTTTTCGAATCTTCTTCTAATAGATATATACTGTTAGCTAATTCTGGTCTGTCTCTATCTATCATATTCTTAATTTCTCCACCTATCATTACTAAAATTAGGATAGATAATCCGGTTATAATAGCAGTTTTTCTTCCTACCTCACCTCCTAATAGAAACAGAGCAATTAAGACAGGACCCCAGGTATACTCTCTTCCATAAAAAGTTATATAAACCATAAATTCATGAAAATATGCATTCAAAAAATTTTCTGAAAAAAATGCTTTTGCAGAATTATCTAATATTATTAATGGATGATCTGGCTTAAAATCTATAGAGTACAAGAATAAAGTTAGGAGTAAAAAAGAAATAAAAAGGATAAAAGATACAAGTAAGTAAGTATTAATCATGGATAATAACCACTAAGAGGTTTTTAATATTTTAATATATCATAAATTTTAGCGCTTGTAAGATTGATAATAATTAAGTTTAAAAATTTAAATTACTTTTATTTTTTAAATATAATTGCTTTAATTATTTTTTGCTGTATCGATTTTTCTTAAATACGAGTATCACTCTAAACTGAAATTTTAGTATACTAAGGGTATTTGCTATAATATCTTGGTATCTATCAACCATGATAAAAATCAATAATAATACAATATAAAATAAATAAATTGATAATGTTTAAACATATGTATGACAACATTACAGACGGATATAGATGAAATAACATCAATATTATGCAAGACTTTTGAAATAGCAGGTATTGAGAGAAATTATGATGATTCATTTGGTAAAATTGGAAAAATTCTGTATCGTTATGGAATAAATCACAACCCAAAAGAATTACGTATAGTATTTACTTTATGCATGCAAGAATTTTTTGAATCTATTCCCCAAGAACAATGGAAATTAAATGATCCATCTTTTGTAAAGCAGTCTGAAAGATATGCAATTAATGGATTTAAAAATTGGTTTATAGAACAGGTAACATAACAAATTAATTAAAATACTTATTATTAAGGTTAATTAAATCAGACGAATGTTTTTTTGTTGATGATAGATTAATTTGATAAATTTATTATTATTATAAATTAAATAATTGGTAATCAATGATAACAATTTGATAAATTTTTACCCATTAAAAATATGATTAAATTTTAACCTAGATAATGAATACGTAAAATGTAATAAATGTAATTTTTAAATAACATGTTAGTCAATAGGAAATATGAGCCAAATAAACGGTAATAAAGATAATTATCAAGGAGATCAAGAAAATAGTAATACTGAAACCAGCAACTGGGTAGACTTGATCGGTGCACTTTTTGATCGATTAACAGGAAAAGAAGCAATAATAACATATGAGTTTGACAATCTTATAATAGATATACCAAGAGCTTCTGGTCCTGGAGGAAAAGAATTGGGATCGGCAAAATGGACTATAAACGGGAAATTAATAATAAAGGCTGAAGCAATAAAGAAGTAAACATACTAAAGGATGATTATTGACTGATGGACTGGGATAATATAATAAAATCAAAAAAAAATGTACTCACAAAAGATAACATTTCAATAGGAAATGTAGCTGCTAATTATGACAATTATATACTAGTAATAGGCGGAGTAATAAATAAACATAAATATAAAATCCCAAAATCATCCATTGAATCTTATAATGGGTCTGAAATTATATTAAATATTAAACATCAAGATTTAAAAATATTCACTGAAGATTTTTACAAAACTAATCAATCAAAATCTATTGAAAGTATGTTTATGGATATTTTTATTAAAGGATTGAGTTTTATGAGTGGCACTGTAAAGATAGCTATTCAGGATCACGATTCTTTAATCATAGAGAGTGCAGACAAAAAAATAAAACTACATGTAATTGATCCTTCTTTTTTTGAAATTCCTCTAGAAGTTATAAAAGATAACAATATGACGAATTTTTTGAAGTATATTAAGGAAGCAAAAGAATTTGCTCATAAACTTACAGAAAATGGATTGACAGTGTTTATACTAAATAAAGACGAGCATGCAATTACACTGGGAAAAGATGCCAGTCCTTCTTTCTCTAAATTAATTACAAGAAGTGATGATATACAGATTGATAGTATACGGAAGTCAATGAAGCTTGCAACTGATATTAAAGAGGAAGACAAATAAAATTTTTTGATTGTCTTTTAGAGATGAAAGAGCCCGGGTAACCTGACTATTAGGTAGTTATTATAGTATATTATTCAAGGTTTTTAATTAATTAATTAATAAATAAATAAAACCTAGCCCTTCTTATGATGCCAAAGAAACGAAAAAGGCTATGGAGAATTGGGTTGTAGTAGATGTTTTTGCTTGACAGATAGATTATGCTGCTGTTGTTGTTGAAGCACAGATCAGTGTTAATTATACTGTTTAATAATTTGACAAAAATTAATTGTCATAACCCTCTAAGATAAACATAACAATAGAGTAGTTTATGACAGTGTGGAATTGTGTTATACTTGTCTACGGTATATTCCTCGTGTCAAATTTAGTATATAATACTTGAAAATAAATTAATTGTCATAGCCCAAACTAGTAGCAGAAGATCCTTTACTATGATTCAGACTATGACATATTATGACTTAATGCTATGCCAAATGGTTTCAAATTTGGATTATCATATATTTATTATCAACTGTATTTATTAATTCTTGAAATTCTCATTCTATGTCCTGAAAATAATTAAAATAAGTATCTGTTAATAGGATAAAAAAGTAAAAAAGGTTTTAAGATCTACCTCAATGGTGGATTGTCAAAGCAATATGCAATAACATTAAGTGTTACTGTAGAGGTATTTCCTATATTTGTTATTACCGTTGACCAACCCCCTCCAAAGGGAACGTCTCTAGGTTGATCTAGGAATGTTGTAAGTGAATCATCATCATTAATATCAGATCCAAACAAATTATATCCTCCATCTATTGTGAAATCACTAGGATCACAAGTAGCAGATGCTTGAGTAAAATTACTAAGCGGTGCAGAGGTAGAAGAGTTGTCAACGCGATATATATTCGAAGAGTTTAATTGGGTAATACCTATTGGACCTTGAATTCCTTGAGGACCTGCTGGACCTTGTGGACCTGGTGGTCCTGTACTATTATCTCTGTTATCTTTTCTATCATTATCTTCGTCGAATTTATTAAACTTGCAAAATTCAACTGAACTTACAAAAAAGCCTTCAAATGGACCTGTTCTACATTCATATTTCTTATCGTTGGTTGGATATGCGCTATAATAACTATCACCATAATAGTCGTCATAGTCTTGAGCCATTGAATTTGAAAGCAAATTACCATTGAATGTTAATACTGACATTAGCAAAGAGCCTATCAAAAATAGACCAAAGCATAAAATCTTATACACATTGTGATAAAACTTTTAGAATATTTGTAAAATTCTAATAATTATATAATAATAAATTAATTATATAATGAAATTACATATTTACATTAGAGAATAATCTATTAGTATTCCTTTGCTAACTTTTATTCTAAAAATAATAACTAAAAATGTATTATTATATAATTTGTTTCTTGGATTAGAGGCTATATCACAAGAATAACAATAATTAATGAAATGTCATAGCCTCCTCTTTTTCTATGGATGTGTCAAATAATCTAGTAGAAGGATATGACAAATACCTATCTGTAAAGGAAATGACTTTACGAGTATATTGTAATAATCATAGATAAAAAATAATATTTATCAGCTTTACAACTTTTCATTATATGTTCTGAAATTATTTTATATTTTAATGATTATAATAATAGACTTTTGTTAGTTTCGGTAGTTAAAAATAAAAAAGTTAAAGATTGTCGATGCAAGTCGCAGTCGCTACTACAAGTAACAAGGGTTAATTGCAATGCGGTTATTGAATATTGGTTTTCCATCAATTGAAGGCAATACAAAAAATGATGTAATATTAATTTGATCAGCTGTGACATAACCTCCTTGTAAAATATCGTCTCCAGTTTTGCACGTTGAGACTGATGTCAGTCATTCCAAAACCCTCCTTTAACTTCAATTTCAGTTGTGTTGATAGTTGCTCTATAAATCGTTTCAGGAATTTTATTATGACCTATTGGACGTTGTATTCCTTGTGGGCATTGTGGACCGGCTGCTCCTAGATCACCTTTAGGACCTACTGGACTCTGAGAACCTTGTTTGATATCTAAATTGTAGAATTTGACTACTAAATTAAGTATTTAGTTAGAAGTATCATAATACAAATGCATTGTATTGTTACTAGACGATAATAAAAATATGGGGAATTATATTTTATGGACAGTAATTACTTCCATCTTTTAATACCATACAATCCTCTTCTATATTCACGTCTGTAGCATCAAGAACGGTATTATTTGGATTACTGATGTTTGTATCATTTCCTATAATAGCGCTATTATTATCTCCTATTTCTTTATCAAAATCTTGAATTGTCTCAAGACCTGGGTCGGAAGTGTTTGCAGTCTGTGCGGCAGCAAAATTAATTCCATTAGTATATCCCACAAAGAGGAAAGAAAACACAGTACT
>DASQLB010000282.1:0-2103 GCA_035630235.1 Nitrososphaeraceae archaeon
ATATCCAATTAATTTTAAAACACCACCTAGAAACAGTTGTCCAAAGTATGGATGATCGTATGGATAAAAATAAGTACTATTTGATTCCTGGGGACCGAGGCCTTCTATTACTTGCATTGCTCTACGCATATAATGACCTTCGTCTACATGTATTGCTGGAAATCCTATAGGATTCCAAATATGAGTAAATGCTGATAGAATTAATGGAATGAAAATTAATAAAATAGATCTATGAGTAAACGTCTTAATTTCCTTATTAAACATACCAATTAACATTCTAATTTCAGCTGACTTTGAGTATAAAATAACACTAAATTTTTAAATATTACTAATCTTTCTTTAGTATCTAAAAATAGTAACTAGTAAACACAACTAGGGAAAATTGGCATATTTTTAAGTATTAGGTTAAATAATTTAATGTAATATAAATATGGTAAGATACAAGATTGTTTTGTGAAAGTTTTCTATAAAATTTACTATCTAACTTAAATTATTATAGCAGATACAAAATGACAACAATTACCGTATAGAATAATTTCCTCTAACCTCAATCTCTCGACTCCAATCTATTCCTCGTGTTTTTATTATATCTCCGAGTTTATAGAAATCGTCAAGTATATTGCTATAGGGATATTTATCAAGATCATATCTAATAGTATTATTGGAGAAAATTTTCATGGGACTTGAGTGGTTATAGAGCTTTTTAATCTGGGCAATATGTGGAGCACCACTATTGCTGTCGTAAATAGCATAACGGACTTCTCTGTCTGCCATCAAAAGGAATTTATCACTTGTTATCGATCCGATATAATCTTTAGGAAGTTCAAACCATTTAAACTCAACATCTTTGTCAAATATGTACTTTAGTATCCAAAAAAAACCCCACGAACCATTAGGACCGACTAAAACAACACCGGGTTCATGATTTTGATTACTTGGATTATTAGGCAAATTCTGATTGATGAATGATACAAGCTCAAAGTATGATGAATTAAGATTTGTTGTTATCAGTGTAATTGTATTTAATAAACCAAAAATAATAATTATACCTATAAGAGAAAATGTTAAAGGGGGGAGGATTTTTTTCTTGTTGCTTTTTCTCACTAGATCAACTAGGAGTACTGCTGATGCTATACAAAAGGCAGGTAAAATGGGAATGATATGAAAAAAATAAACCCAATCGACGAGAAATAGAAGGATTAAATACGGAAATATCCATAGAGGAAGGAAATAATCTTTTTTTATTCGTGCATAAACGATTCCTGCTATAGCAAGTATCAACAAAAGAGGATCCATTTTAAAGACATGTTCTATCGCGTTTGATAGTGATCTGCTACTCCTATCTGCCTGCCATAAAACACCAGTTGTCCATTCTTCAAAATGACCAGTTAATGTTGCATATGCAGGCCAGATCATTGGTATCAAAATAACAGGAACAAACCATAATCCTAGAACCTTTATTTTTTTGTAATTATTACAATTATTATTACGAATAGTAGTATAAACTAGATATGCAATAAGTGGAATCATTAAAAATGCAGGAAGCTTTGTGAAAATAGCCAACCCTAAAAATATTCCTGAAAGAACTATTGTTATAATATTTAAATTGTTATTGGGACGATTTGTATCTATTTCGCTAACCCTACTATTTTCATGAGTTAAATTTCTTTTATAAACTAGAAATAATATAGAAGATAAAATAAATGGAAGTTGAATCGACTCTAATAATACCCTTCTTAGTATCCAACTCAGAGGCATTACTGCAAACAGTATTGCTGCAACAAAAGCAATATTGCGATTATATCGGTGTTCCGCTATCTTGTAGATGAGAAATGTATCAAGCACCGCAAGTAATCCCATAATAACTCGAGGTACGAGATATAACATTTCGATTGAATGTACATCTCCCGCCTTGGGTGATAACGAGTCAGGATATCCAATTAATTTTAAAACACCACCTAAAAACAGTTGTCCAAAGTATGGATGATCGTATGGATAAAAATAAGTACTATTTGATTCCTGGGGACCGAGGCCTTCTATTACTTGCATTGCTCTACGCATATAATGACCTTCATCTTGATCTATATGTGGAAAACCTATAGG
>DASQLB010000283.1:0-5393 GCA_035630235.1 Nitrososphaeraceae archaeon
AAGAGTCTATGCACGTTTAGTTGAACTTGGAGCTGAAACACCAGGAAAGAATCCATACGTTGCAGAAATGTACAAGCTAGCATTAGAAGGAAAATTATACAGCAGATCTATACCATAAGGAAAAAAGAATTTCAAACAAAAATTTTTATTTTTTTTTAAGGAATTTGCTTTTTAAACTTTAAGTAATTATTTGTAAAATCTATTTTTAGTAAGAGTGTAATAAAGACATCTAACAAATATTAAATATGTCATTATGACTATATCTATTATTATTATTGATTCAATGTTATATATGTGGATCTAGATTTGGTGAGATAATTTGTGCATATTGTAATCAGACGGTATGTACCTCATGTTTGATTCAATCTGAAAAAAAATGCAAAAGATGTGCAATTTCCAATAAAAAACCTCCAGGATTTCTAAGAAGAAATGGACCCTATATTCTTATGGTTGTAGCGATGTGGTTTTTTGTTTCGGGTTTATATCCATTTCCTTATTTTTATGCTGTTGGAATTCCAGTCGATAATGTTATAATGCAGCCTGTTCTTATTGCTACTGCCATACTCTTAATTCCATTCGTTTTTATGATTTTTGCATGGAGAAAACGATCTACATATTAACTTATTATATAAATTCAAGATATTTATATTGAATACGATTTCTTTTTAAGAGATAATTGTATAATATATTAATTGTCTATAAATACTAAAGTAAACCTTTACTATGATAAAGGTTCTATTGTTATTTCTGGAATAAATCAAATTCCCTATTCATTAATAGATCCGAGAACAAATCAATTACGAGCACAAGCATTCCATTATCAAGATATTATTACATATTTGCAAAATAGCGGTATTAAATATGAGAATAATGTTATGGATTTAATTCCACTGCCAAATTTGAAAATTGAAAACACACACTTATCATTACGATCCTATCAAAAAAAAGCAATTGAAAATTGGATTAGTGCAGGTAAGAAAGGATGTATAATATTACCCACAGGTTCGGGAAAAACTATCATAGCGATCAAATTAATCGAAATAATAAATTCTTCTACATTGATCGTAGTTCCAACCTTAGATCTTATGGAACAATGGACAAAATTTTTATCAAAATATTTTAGAAAAATAGAAATTGGAAATATTGGTAAAGGAATATCTAATATCACTGGTATCACTGTTTCCACATACGATTCAGCATTTATTCGCTCATCTTTCATAGGAAACAAATTTGCTTTTGTAATATTTGATGAGGTACATCATTTAGCTGCACCAGGATACAGAACGATTGCAGAACAATTTATATCCCCCTATAGATTAGGTTTGACAGCAACATATGAACGCGAAGATAATCTTCACTTAGATTTTCCTAGATTAGTTGGAGGCATAGTATATCAGTCGTCTGTTAATGAGTTAACCAAGGAGAAACATATAGCATCTTTTATAGTTGAAAAAAGATATGTTAAGTTGTTAGCTGAAGAGGAGATAGAATATCACAAAAATTACGATCAATATTTGTCTTATTTACAGGAACTAGGAATTAGATATGGTAGAAATGGATTTCAAAGATTAATTATGATATCAGGTAAAAACCTGTATGCTCGAAATGCATTACTGGCAAGGAATAAAGCTTTAGATATTGCACTAAATAGTCACTCTAAAATTGAAGAACTGCGTAAAATTCTTGTTGAAAATCCTAATATGAGAACAATTATATTTACACAACATAATAAACTAGTTTATTTAATTTCTAATGAATTTCTAATTCCTTTTATAACTCATAAATCTAGTAAACAAGAAAGAGAAGATGCGTTAAATGGTTTTAGAGATGGAAGATACCGGGTATTAGTAACTTCAAAAGTATTAGATGAGGGAGTTGATGTTCCTGAAGCAGAATTAGGAATAATAGTCAGTGGGACTGGAAGCAAAAGAGAATTTATTCAAAGACTTGGACGTTTACTAAGAACTAAACCGAACAATAGAAATGCAAAACTAATAGAAATTATATCATCAGGAACAAGTGAAATTAATACTAGTATTAGACGAAAACAGGCGTTAAAAAATATATAATTAAATATTTTAGAAATGATTAATAAAATGATTCTTTGTTAGGCATCTATTACTAATATGAAATATTATTGATAACTCTAGTAAATCATGCTAATTTCTGAATTTTTTATAATTGTGAAAATATCAAATATTTCTTATATTACTAGATAATAAATTATTATAATATAAAACAAAAATAATTAAAATAATTATTACTATATATTATTTTTAATAAATACATTTGTCATATGTCAGACCTTAGCAATAAAAAAGACGAAAGTACGCATAAGATGCAGAGATTCATAGTACATCCACTGATCAAAAATAATGCTATTGAGTCTAGACTGTATCAGAATGTTATATTTAATTCATCAAAAAATAAAAATTCCTTAATTGTTTTACCTACTTCTCTAGGTAAAACTGTTATTTCTGCACTCATCTGCGCTGAAATTTTGTATAATTATAAACAAAGTAGAATCTTAATAATGGCACCAACTCGTCCATTAGTATTACAACATTTGACATCTTTTTCTTCATTTATTAAAGTATTGGATGATCAAAAAATATTGGTGACAGGTAAAATTTCTCCCTCAACACGAAAAATGATATGGGATGATAAAACGATACAATTGATATTTGCTACACCAGAAGTAATAAGAAATGATCTGAAGGAGTCACGATTAAACTTGAAAGATTTTGGATTGATAGTGTTCGATGAAGCTCATAGAGCTATAAAAGATTATGCCTACACTCTTATTTCTAAAAAATATATGGAACAGTCACCAAATCCTCTTATTGTAGCTATGACTGCAAGTCCTGGCTCTGACCAAAATAGAATACAACAAATCTGTAATAATCTTTACATAGAACATATTGAATATCGAAATGAAGAAGATGATGATGTGAAACCATATGTAAACCCTATAGAATTAAAATGGGAATTTCTAGAATTATCTGAAAAATATAGACAAATTATACTGTCATTGAAATCTATGTTACAAGAAAAATTACGATGGTTAATTTTTAGAGGATTAATAAAAAAAAATAATGCAGACTATGTATTTAAAAGAGATTTATTAGAACTTGCAGAGATTCTACAAAGAAATTTAAAATTTTCTTTAAATGAAGAAAAAGGTCCATTATTTCTAGCATTATTGAATCAATCTGCTGCTCTTTCGTTGATGTACTGTATGGAACTAATAGAAAGTCAAGGTCCATTTTCTCTTAAAACCTTTATCAAAAGAATGGAGTCAAGCGAGGGAAAAGCACATTCTTTAATTCTGAAAGATCCCAGAATGAAGGATATTCTCAACCTATTGGAAAATATAACAGAGCATCCCAAACTCATCTATATTCTTGATCTATGTAAAAAAGAAGGATTAGATATTTCTGAAAATAAAAACCACAATCATTTATTAAATGATGGCCAAAATTCTCAAATTTTGATATTTTCACATTATAGGGATACTGCAACTCATATTGTAGATGAATTGAATAAAAATGGAATCAAATCATTTCGATTTGTTGGCCAGTCTACTAGAAATAACGACATTGGAATGAATCAAAATGAGCAATCTGTTATTTTAGATTCGTTTAGAAAAAAAAAATTCAATGTACTTGTTGCAACATCGATAGCAGAAGAAGGTTTAGATATTCCTGAAGTTAAATTAGTTGTATTTTATGAACCAGTAGCTAGTGAGATTAGACACATACAAAGAAAAGGTAGGACTGGAAGAAAATCAAGTGGAAATGTAATCATTCTAGCAGCAAAAGATACTGTAGATATGCGTATTTTATTTGCAAGTAAAAGACGAATAGAAAAGATGAAAACAATTTTTAACTCAATGAAAACAATTTTAAATCCAATTTCAAGGGTCACAGTACCATATAATCGTTTCACGGAATTGGAATTAGAAGATCTTAATAAGAACTTAAACAGAGAACAAAAAAGAATAAATAAAAAAGAATTAAAATATGAAAATACTGAAAGAAACGTAATTGAAAAAGTTAAAACTAAAAATGAAATAATAGATAAAGTTCCAAAGTTTCAAATTGAAATGATGGCAAAAAATGAGAATAATTCAATAGAGAAAGCGTATAGACATATTTATGATTTTTTAATAGATGAACGAGATAATAAAAATTCATTCGAGTTATCGTATTTTCATGAAAAATTCAAATTTGATATACATATTATATTACAAGCCCTACAGAAATTAGAGAAGCAACAAGTAATAAAAATAAAAAATAATAGATCGATAATTTTAAATCGATTACCAAAAAAATCAACAGGAGCAGAATATGACATCTACGTGGAAAAAATTTTACCTGGCAAAGCATATGTTCTAGTAAATGAACGATGGTATGCATCGCTAAACTATTATGATTATGAGGGACCTAGAAACCTTTTAAAGAAGGGGTCGGAATTTAAAGCTATTGCAGAATTATATAATAATGGAAGTGATTTTTGTATTAGAATTAAAGAAATAATACTTTAATTAGGTTAACAGACCAGTTTTAGGACGATTTAATCGTTTAATCTTATGATATGATTCTACCCTTAAATTCATCAGATATATTTATGTCTGTAATATTAGATCCTATACTTGTTATGTCTACTTTTACGGTATAGGTTCCATCAGGAAAGTTATCTCTTATATGATAAGCTCCTATGATAGGATCACTAAGATCTGGCCCATAAACTAGAGCTTCATCCAAATTGCTGGATAAAAGTTCGAATTGAAAATCATTACCTTTAGCAAAAAAAGATTTTGAAAGAATTTCTTTTTTAAGATCATTATTATAAAGATCTATATTGTATGTTATAGGTGTCTTTTTATCTGTATTTACTGTTAATGGTTCTATATCAAACAAAATTCTATCAATTTCAGTCGTATTAAAACTCCAGTCATATAAAGAATTATCTTCCAATGCTATTTGTGATCCTGTAGTAAGCTTAAAATTTTTTCCTTGTTTATTAGAATCACTTGAATAGACTGATCCTATCATCCATGGATGAATTTCACAATGGTAATAAAATTTACCTGGTTGTTTAAATGTATATTGAAAAGAGGATGAATAAGGGAGAATTCCAGAATTAAATAGTTTTCCCGAATCAGATGAGCCAGGTTTCTCACTTGTAACAGTATGAATTTGTTCTGGATCAACATTAAACCAGGCAACAGTTGTACCTACGGGTATTGCTATATCTAATGGGTAAAAGTGTTGGAATTTATACGTTATTCCAGAACCTGTAGTAATATCTATGACATATGTAGCTAATAGTTTATTAGGAGTTGGGATTGGCATCTTTCCTAATTCTCCTGCAATACTTGGAATGTTGAA
>DASQLB010000284.1:0-2279 GCA_035630235.1 Nitrososphaeraceae archaeon
AATCCTACACTTTATGAAGCAGCTACCATTGATGGAGCAACAAAATTTCGAAGATTTTTTTATATTACTCTTCCACTTTTAAAATCTTTTATTTTAACCAATTTGATTTTAGTAACAGTTTGGACAATTAACTTTTTTGATCTGCAATTGATTATGACTAATGGTGGTCCCTTGTCTTCTACAACAACATTGTCTTTATACATGTATAAACAGGCTTTTGAATTTGGTTATTTCTCTGAAGGTGCAGCAGTGGGCATATTACTCATAATTATGAACATAGCAATTGCATTTGTATATCTTAAATTATTCGATGTGAGAAATAAGAAATAATAATAATTTGGAAGGTTAATGCATTATGAAACAAAATTTGCCCTCATCCTTTGTATCTATATCTAAATGGTTCTTCGCTGAAAAACCAGTTATTTATATATTGTTATTTACATATCTTTTTATTACTTTAGTACCTCTTGTGTGGGTTCTTTCTACCTCCTTCAAATCCAATGAGGAAGCGATTTCTCTTCCACCTCAATTTGTTCCCGCAAATCCTACTCTAGATAATTATCTCTTTGTAGTTACCGAACCGCATATCGTTCATAGTCTTTTTAATAGCTTCATTGTAAGTATAGGAAGCACTGTTATCAGTGTTGCGATCAGTGCTTTAGGCGGTTATGCATTTGCGAGATTTCAATTTAAAGGTAAAAATATTTTACTTAGTGTAATTTTAGGACTTTTTATGATCCCAGTTTTAATAAATATTATTCCCCTCTATATTATGTTCTCTCAAATAGGCCTTTTAAATTCGCTTTTGGGTTTAATACTTACTTTTCAAATTTTAATTATTCCTTTAAATATATTTTTACTAAAAAGCTATTTTGAAACTATTCCTAGAGAGCTTGAAGAGGCTGCATTAATAGATGGATGTTCAAGTTTAGGAGTATTAAGAAGAATAACTATCCCCTTGTCAATGCCTGGGTTTGCTATTGCTGCTGTCCTAGCATTTAGATTCTCATGGAATGAATTTATTCTTCCAATAGTTTTAGCTAATAGACCAGATTCAATGGTATTTCAAGTTGCGTTATATGAATTTGTTTCACTATATAGTATTGAATGGGGTTATTTAACTGCTGGAATAAATATAGCGTTAATTCCCATTTTGGTATTGATGCTAATCTTTCAAAAACAAATGGTTAGAGGACTCACGCTAGGAGCTATTAGACATTAAATTTTTATTTAATCAGAATAATAATATAAATTAAAAATCAAAATCGTGTATTATAAAATGTTATTCAAGTCTGATTTAATGATATTAGTAAATATTTAATATATATAGATAAATGTAATAGTATGATAGAAGATAAAAAAACAGAAAATGTTAAAAAAGCAAAAAATAGCGAAGAGATAGAATATGACGAGGAACTTAAGGAAGAGTTAAAAGAGGTAGAAGTAGAATCTACTAAAGCAGGAGATTAAAATATTTGATGAAAAGGTCAAGCATCAATAATTATATTATTATTAATAATTTATTTTCATTATCATTGTTCATCTTGTACATTGATTTTCTAGCTATGTTATAGCTGTATTTTATGTTTGAACAGAAATTATAAAAAAATATAAACAAAATTTTCTTTATTACACTATAGTTTACTAATTCGATGATTCATTATATGATAATACTACTGATGAATTATACTAAAAGATTAGATAAAATTTTTAATGCAGTTTGAAAACAATATTGAGGAATGAAAACACTAATTCAAAAATATAAGATCATCTTATAGAAAAATGCAAATATTTCCTCGTCAAAAGATATTCTTGAAAAAATAAATTATTTTTGAATAATCAAATAGAATAGTATTTCAAGCATGACAATTTTTTTTCACAAATAAATGAAAACAATGAAAATGCATGAAAACAATGAAATCAATGAAATCAATAATTAAGAAAAACAAGAATAAAAAAATGATAAAAGCAGTATTGACAATAATATTTTAGATAATGAAATTATCAATACAAGGACGGAAAAAATATGTTATAATATTGGATAAAAGAGGATATACAATAAGACAAATTGCCGTAGAACTGCATATGTCAACCAGAGATGTAAACGAAATTCTTAAACAATATAAAAGAGAGGAAAAAGAAGCAAAAGAAAGAGAAGTAATAGAAAAAGAGGAAAAAGAAAAAGAGAGATTATTTTCATCAAAGAGATCAAAAGCATTGCAATTATATAAAAAAGGAACAAATCTTTTAGATGTCGCTATAGAATTAGATATTAGTGC
>DASQLB010000285.1:0-4715 GCA_035630235.1 Nitrososphaeraceae archaeon
GAACTACTAGAAAATTGGGTTTATAGATTAAATCCAGACTATGACTTATGGCAAATGGTTTTCAAATTAAAGATCTGTGTAGGTATAGAAAAAATAGTTATGGATGTATCTATCTATTATTGAGATTCTCATTTTGATAAATATAATATAATGGATATACAGAGGTACATATTGTTAATTTCACCATAAATGTTTAGGACTACACGTAAAAGAATTTTAATTAAAAAAATATTAAAATTTGTTTTTACTGGTTTTAGTATCTTCTTTATAGCACTGTTATTTTTTATGACAGTACATGATTTAATGACAGGCGAATCTTCCATTACTGCAGAGTATTGTACAAAATATGGCTTTTTAGCATCACCTGATTGCTGGTAATAATATTATAAGATACAATATTTAATTGCCATTGCCTGAACAAGCAAGAGGTTTATCTCCAAAACAACACATGTACATTGAAAGATTCTTCTAGAATCTTATTCAGAAAGTACCTCTCCCCCTCTAGCAAAGTATCTTTCTAATTAATAAAAGATGGTTTTTGTGTTTGAGATATGCCAAACCTTGATTTATGGATTAATCAAAATAACAATAATGAAGATACAATTACAATTAGCAATTTTGAAAACTGTCTACTATCTATCAGAGATCAATACCAAAAAATCAGACTGAATTCAGATCATACAATCTCCAATGAACGTTATGAAAAAATTATAGAAATGATAGATCATGCATTGAAAAAGTATAGAGAAGCAGTAAATAACAAAAATAATATTCAACAACAACAGAAGGAATATGAAGAAGAGGAAAAGGAATTATTATTAATTATTAATAATATTTTCAATGAATTAGACAAGAAAAGAAAAATTACTATAAATAAAAATGATAAAGATCTATTAAGAGACCAAATAGAAAGTTATAGATTGGAAGAAACCACGCTTGATTATATATTATACATAATCCATGAATTTGCTGGTAAACTAATATAAATAAATATCACAATAAGGAATGGCTGATTAATAATTTGTAATTTGTATATAATTTGTAATATGTAAGGGAAGGTTTAATCTATTGAAAATAAATAATAGTTATAAATTTGAAAGCACTGTTACTGCATTAAAAAATGGCAAGATAGTAAATAAACCAAAAGGTTATAGATTTCAAATAGGTGATTATCTAATTTATAACAAGGAAAAAAACTGTTATTATAATCTAAGTTATGCGCTAATAAAAAATTTTTATTGGAATACTGATTTGATTGTTGGATATGTTGCTGATGATGATTTAAACATTAGTAATAGTGGTAACAAAGATAAAACTTCAATGATAGAATTTGCAAGAAATGAGTTATAAAAATACTTTGTTGATCCATATTAAACAGCAAAAAACAGCGATGAGATGCCAAAATAACATGTATAATAATATTCATAAAAGATGTATAAGAACAGCAGATAAAAAAATAATGATGAAAGATCCTAAGGAAGTGAGATATCAGTCAACATTGTGGATATGTAATAAATGTTTCAATGAAAAAATGTATGAAGATCAATTGTTCAAAGATAGTCTAATTCAAGTGACAGATTTGAATAATAAGAAATGAGTTCTACTTCTAATATTAACCAAATTAATTATAACTTGAACTATCTGGGGGTACTTTAAGAAAAAAAATGACTAATAAAACTTTGTACAATAATAAAGATCCAATGGAGAAAAGAGAATAAGAAATGAATTCAGAAGTAATCAAGAATTTCACATTAGAAATAAAAAAAGAGAATGAATCCCAAGAAATAGGTCAGGATGTTTCCAGAGAATATGTATTCCAATGTAGGAATTGTCAACAAGAATTTCCTAGAGTATCTGCAAAATTAGATCCATCAGAGATTGAGTTTGCCCTTTCGTTGCATTTAATGCAATGTTTCAACTATCCTCCACCAAAAGATAATGAGCAATACTAATCAAAATATTTACCCAAAACCTTGTGTATATAATTGCGGTATTCAGATCTATTGGAACACTTTAGATAACGCCTATTTTGAAGTGTTCACTAAGAAACGTCATTTATGTCCTAATCGAGTCAATAAACTACCTTCAGGACTTAATAATACATCTATAACAGTAGGAGCAACAACAACTAGCATTAAACCGACTTATTATAGCAAAAAACCCTGGAATACACAACCAAAACCAAAGATGTCCAACTCATTTGAATTACTAATTGGTCCAATTGATATCATTCAACAAAAATATGAAATTCTATCAGATATTATTACTGAGAATAATGGAAAGACTCATGGTTCACAGTCCCAGAATGTTTCAAATAATAGTATGCAGTTAATAGTCTACTATGAGGTCCCACTTGGACAGAGAGACGAAGTCAAGCGAAAGTTTCATAACATGATTCGAAATACAATTACTTTGCAAAGAAATTATTGAATATTAAAAATTATAATTAGGAATTATATCACTGGTATTTTTTATTGTTTCACTAAATATTATTTGTGCAATATAATCGTCTGTTCCTAATATTTCTGCAATTTGTGATGGTCCATATTCTAATATTCTTTCAATTGTAAAACCATTAATATGTAATAATTCGATTAAGCCTTTTGGAATATCTAGATGTTCTAATCTTTCATCTTTCCATATTGGTATTTTTATTATTGATGACAATGATCGATGTTGAGATAATAATGATGATGGTAGATATAGTTGTAAATTAAAATCCTTTATTATTATTATTATTGCATTAGCCTCATTACTATCCATCATATATTATAATAATAGATAGATTACTTAGTTTATATCGAATTTATTTATCCCTTCTTATTCTTGACCTTCTTGTCTTGCTTGTATATTATGAAGTTCCTTTAGGACTGAGAGATGAATTGAAAAGGAAGTTTAATGATTTTGTTTTATCTATTATACCTCGATCTAATTAATAGTAGTCAGTTCACTATATTTATTTATAGTTTCTATATCCTGGGTTCTTAGCAATATCATCCTCATCCTCTATAGGATAAAATGTGTGATTATAACTCCATTCTATGTCTGTAGGTTCATTGTATTTATTAACACCAATTGGTGTAATTGCAATTTTTGCTGGATTAACAGGAGAAATTCTTAAGAATCCCTTTCTTTCTAAAAAAAAGAATAACCGGCTCAATAACGCTAGTATTGTCTGGCTTTCCCTTTAGATCTAAATATTTTTGATATTTCTCTGGATCTTCTTTGAAACCATTCATTGGTGTTTGTGCAAAAACTTGTTGTTTTAATATAAATTTTGCAGGATTAATTACAGACAATCTATTCAAACAATTAAGCAGCCATGGTGCTAAAATTCTAACTTCTCTTTTGTATTGAGGAAAAAAAATCGCATACTTTTTGAAGAAATGTTACAATCTTCTTACAAGTATTCATCTTCAATAGATGCAAAAGGAAAAGAAAATTCTACAGAATCGTTATTTATGTCTTTAATATTCGATCAAAATAAAACGATGTTACTAAATTCTTCTTTTTATAATAAACTAGATTGTTATTTATGAATATTAAATTCATATTCAAATTATATTGTTTGCTTGTTTTCAAAATGAATTTTAAGTTATTGGTATAAAGTATTATTTTAAGTCTTTTAGTTTTTTAATAACATTTGTGTGTGCATCTTTAGTGACTAATTCATTTTCCTTCAAAAATCGAGAAAGTTTTTACTTTGTTCAAATTGGTCAATAATATAAAGTAAAATGGCTCGAATAAAATCTCTTGCCTCATGGTTTAAGCCACATTGTGAACAACGATAATCTTCTTTATCTTTGTCATAACCTTTGTATTTAGAGGGTGCCAAATTTTGTATGTCTTTGTCCTTAGATTCAATTCTGACTCTATAAATGTTGTCTATAGTATTCAATAGAATATCATTAATTTTATCTTGATTTTCTTTTTCCAATAGTTTCGGAATAGTTTTTAAGAAATCATTTGTATACTTTACATTTCCTGGCGGAAGGTGAGTTTTTCCCTTTTCTTTTTGATTATCAAATAAACTATTTGCATTTTCGATAGTCATAACAATACTTTTTCGTTGATTTAGGGAAGAGTGTTTATCTTTATTTTTGGGACGCCCTCTAGGTTTAGATTGTAATTCATCATCATCTGAATCATTAATGAAAAATTCTCGAAACAGTTCCTTTGTTTGAGTATATACAGTTTTTATGGGTAACCTAGTTTTTTTAGATATTTCTTGTGCAGTTAATCCTGATGGATAAGATTCCAATAATGCCTTAATTATATCCTGATTACTATTCTTATGGAGAATTTCTAAGTCAAAATCATCTACACAATAATTACCCAAGATTAAGATTTTTTATAAGATTATACAAGTCCAAAGCGAGGAAATATCTGAATTTCATTAATCATAACACTCTATTTTGTAATATTGAGATGATGATGACTATTGATTTTTAATCGTTCTGACAAGATAGACCTAAATTTTATTAACAATATCTATGAGCTGTAGAAGAAGATTATACGAATGAGTAATCCAATAAAGGACCAAACTTCAAAAAGAATCAGTGGATTTATAAGATTTAATTCTATTAATTAATATTTTAGATATTACTAAAAAACAAATACAGTGATTATATACTATAGAGTACCTAATAAAATATAATATGACAAATCTTATAGTGGAATCATATCTAAATTCAACAGTAAATACAATTTTAGAG
>DASQLB010000286.1:0-3474 GCA_035630235.1 Nitrososphaeraceae archaeon
ATAGGAAATATTGAAGATTATCTAAGTAAATATAGTGATCTTATAGGAGGTTCTGAAATAATTGACAAGATCCATATCAAGAAAAGCGAACTTTTTCCTTCAGGTCCAGTTTACTCTAATATTTCAACAGTATTTGCAATAAATAATATAGAAAATGAGAAATAATAATATTGAAAATGGGTTCGATGCTAAGAATATAGATTTAGAAATTGACAGAATAGCTGATAAAGTCTTGAAGCTAATCAATCCTTCATTTAAAGATTTAGAGATATTAAAATCTATAGAAAAGAAAATAAAAGACAAGATTTACAGTTACAAAATACCACAGATAGTAGATGTCAAAACTGGTGGTTCTTTTGCAAAGGATACTAATCTAAAAAAAGATATGGATATAGATATTTTCATCTTAATAGATAAAAATACAAATGAGCAAGATTTTGAAAAACTAGCACTAAATGTTGGTTTCAAATGTCTGAAGAAGTATCATCCTATAACACGCTATTCTGAACATCCTTATGTAGAAGGATTTGTATCTCTCAACAACAATAACAGAGAACATGTGAGAATAAACCTAGTACCTTGTTATAACGTAGAAAAAGGCTTATGGAAAAGCTCTGCTGATAGGTCACAATATCATACTGAATACATGAAGAAGAATCTTACATCTGAGCAAAAAGATCAAATTCGTATATTAAAAGCCTTTTTAAAAGGAATCGGCATTTATGGAGCAGAATTATCAATTGCTGGATTTAGTGGTTATGTTACTGAGGTTTTAGTACTAAAATATGGTAATTTTAAAAATGTTATTAAAAATATTGCAACGATGAAAAACAAAGGTGAAGTAATTGCTATTAATAATATTACTAATAATGATTTTTCTAAAAAATTTCAAAGTCCAATAATAATAATCGACCCTGTCGATTCGAATCGTAACTTAGGCACAGCAATATCTTCAGAAAGTTTATCAAGATTCATTTTTGGAGCGAGAGCTTTGCTGAAAAACCCATCTCTTGAATTTTTTAGGATTAATAGTAATAAAAATAGGATAAGTTTGGACAAAAATCTACAGAAGGTTTCACAAATATTACCTTATATTTTAATTTTAGAATTTAAGTTTAAAATTAGAAGTTCTGATATAATTTGGGGACAATTAAAAAAATTAACAAAGTCCCTTGCTCAGAGGTTAAATGATAAAGAGTTTGTAACAATAAAAAGTGAATGCTATATTCATAATACTAATTCTGCAAAATTATTATTTTTATTAAAATTTATAAACCTTTCACCATTTCTTCAAAAAAAAGGTCCAAGTATATTTATGGAAAAAGAGGTTTTTCAATTTGTTAAAAAGAATAAAGAGACATCATCCATTGTATGGATCGGAGAAGATATGAGCCTTCTGTGTCTAAAAAAGAGAGAGGACACTGATGCACTCAAATTTTTGTACCGATCAATTAGATTAGAGAAAAGCAATTTAGGAATCCCAAAAGGATTAATCGCTGATTTGGACAACGGATTCAAAATTTATAAAGTAAACAAAAATAGACTGAAACATATAGATAACCAGAAAATAATTCACGATTTTCTATTTAAAGATATGATACTATTTGAAAGTGCCGATTAGTTCTCCAACAATAGCCAAGTTAATTTCATATCCAAAATTGGATCAGCATGAATATAACAGGAGAATGAGTGATTTAAACAATATTGGAATTAAAGATGCTATCTTGGAAGGTCCTACTAGGCTGTGTGAATTAAATATTTTGGGAAAAGGACATTCAGGCATAGTATTGAAAGTTAATCCATATTCTGAAAAATCTATGGCATTAAAAATAAGAAGAGTAGATTCTCGTAGGAAAGACTCGTTGAATGAGGTTAATAATCAAAAATTAGCCAACCTCGCAGGAATAGGACCGAAAATTATTGACAATACAAAGGATTTGATTTTAATGGAATTAATAACAGGAAGAGGGATTTCTGATTGGCTCGACGATCCTTCTAATTTGAACCCTGAAAACAGTAAAAATATCCTAAAGATAGTATATGAGATATTGGAGCAGTGTTATAGACTAGATACTCTAAATTTAGACCATGGAGAATTAACTCGTATTGATAATCATATAATGGTCTCTGAATATAATCATATTCACATTATAGATTTTGAAAGTTCATCTACTAAAAGAAAACCCTCCAATGTCACTTCATCTAGCCAAGCCTTACTTTTGAGTGGTGGATCAATTTCAAAAAAAATTTGTCGATTTATTGAAATCAAAGATCGCAAATTTTTATTGAATCATTTAAAAAACTACAAGGAAAAAAAAAGTAGACAAAATTTTGAGGACATACTCTCTCTAGTTACTGAAAAAAGATAGAAATAAAAAAAAACTCTACTACTGCTATTAAATAAGATAAGCAGAAATTAGTATATTATTCGAAATTCTCTTATTACAGGAAATATTTTATTGTAATCAAAATGACTGAAAAAAGCGGTTCTATAGAATCTTCTAACGATACTATTCCCTTTCCTACATTAACAATATTGTACTTGCCAGCAGAAGCGTCAGAAGTTGTTGAAGAAGTTAGTCAAAAATATTATAATATGACTGCAGAAGACTGTGTTGGGTTTTTTCATGACGGGATAAAACGAGAATACAAGAAGATCACAATATGGAGCCAAGGAATTGACAGTTTATGGTTTAATGCTATTATAGCCCGAATCAAAGAAGTTGCCAAGGTAGAACAAGTACCTATTGTATCTGGCGGAATAATGTACTCAATATAAACCGTTAAGAAAATTTTTCATTTATTACTATTATTATTTATAAATTTAATATTTCATTCTTCAATAACATAATAAAATTATATATCTGAACAAATTATAAAAAAATAAGATGGAGAAGTTAGCAACAACAACCACAGTATTCAAAATCAAACAGCTAGTAGACAATGGTTCAAATGTTACTCTTTCTTTAAGTGAAGATGTGGAATTAGAAACAGTTTCACAACAACAAATGATTTTGGAAGCAGTAGATAGAACCGTAACAGATGATGAAGTAAAACAACAAATCAAACCTTTACTGGAAGCAATTTTAAGATCACAACCACAGACTGTTATCAAAACATATCCAAAAACTCTCATTCAAATTACTATGCCCAAGAGGAGATATGAAATGATGGGAAATCCTCAAGTTGGGGAAACTCTCCAAGTAGATATAAAGAAATAAATTTTATTAAAATTATAATATAACATCTAAATTTCATGATAATTACTTCGCAAACAGCAATTATCCATTTTCAATTTCAATAAAATCATATTATATATTTAATAATACTATGAACGGTGCAAACAAAAAAATTTGATATTGTTATTATAGGTGGAGGCATCTTAGGAGTATCAATAGGATATTTTTTAAGTGTAAATTCTGATGCAACAGTTTTGATAATAGAACGTGAAAAAATTGTGTCAAGCCATACTAG
>DASQLB010000287.1:0-5872 GCA_035630235.1 Nitrososphaeraceae archaeon
CTAATTAATAATCTAATTCTAATACTAAAATTTTACCTTAACTATATGACTACTGTAGTCGAGCGCTGGCAGTAGGACTCGAACCTTCATCCATCAACTGTGGGTTCTATTTTCCAGTATTAAAATATTCAATTAATTAAAAAATTTTAACCTTCACCAATATATTTCTGTATCCTACTTTTGGTCATATTAACATCAATAATTTATATTCGTCTTCTTTTTGGAGGTGAGAAAAGTAATTAAACTTTAATTAAGTTCGTGTAACTAAATTGAATTGTATATACTAATCTTTTCAATATCTGGGTATTATCTTAAAGGTACTGTATTACAATAACAATTGTATAAAACATTCTATTTGCTCAAACACTTATCATTTCGATATAAATTTTTCTGTTCTTACATATGGGACATTCACTAATTTTAAAGTCATTTTTTACAATAGTTGCAAACCACCAGCATGAATCACATAAGATAAACCTACAATTATTTTTATTATAATAATCTTTGTTTAAAGTAATAGTTTTAAATGTAAACATATACCATTATTATCAATTTAGAATATAAGTTTCTGTTAACTTTGTTAATTGATCTAAATTTTATGTTTGGTTAAAGTTCAACTAATAATACCATAGATTTAATGGCATAAAGTTTGAGATATTTACATTAAAGTTAAAATATTATTATTTTGATATTTGATATATTATAAATGATACACAGGTTTATAAATATTGCAAAGAGATAGAGTTTATCTTATAATTGACATATTAACTAAATTAATCGAGTATGGAGAAGTTAATCAATCATCTCTATTATTGTATTGTAGACTAAATTTAACTAAGCATAAAGAAATACTTGATGAATTAGAGAAAAATAGTTTTATTGTAAAAAAGGATTCCTATTTAGGAAAAAAAATGATGATTTCATATTCAATTACTTCTCAAGGAATAGAATTTTATAAGAAAATTTTAGAGCCATATGAGAAATTCTTTCCACGAAAATAATTTTGTTATATAAATAAATCTTATGATCATAAATTTGGTAAAATAATGTATAAAATAATATTATTCTTTCATTAATTATTTATTAATATCATCTTTATCGATATCAAATTTAAATTTATTAGTAATATATTGTTCTACCGCATCTTTTTCTTTCTTGTATAATTCATATTTTTTATGCCATGAACTTATTTGCTTATATTGAAGGATTCCAGTAACAAAAATAATAGAAGATATTATTATCACAGATGTCAATAATACAACTAATCCAAATCCAAATTCTCTTTCTGCTTCTACAATTTTAAAAAAGGATTGATGAGTAAAGAGATATAGTACTAGTGAAATAGCAATGGGAGTAAGAATAATTGAGGAAATTGAAACCCCTATAAAAAACCTTCTAATTTTGGTTATCTGTTCAATAAAACTATCTATAAGAGTGAGTATGTTGTTTCTTGCAGCGTTGATAATTGTATTATCATTGTTAATATTCATTATTTATATGCCTCTGCATGACTTTTGACTATTATTTTACCAGTCATCTCCGGATGAATACTGCAATAATAATCAAAAGTTCCGGTCTTATTTGCTGTAAATGTAACTGTTTGGCTTTGAAAATATCCTAAATCTTTTGAATGTACATCAAATTCATCTATATTTATATTGTGTTTAGAATGTGTTTCTGAATCTTCATTAATAAGATGAAGTGATAATGTATTGCCTTGATTAAGTGTAATTGGTGGACCATGTCCAAATCTATTGCTTCCTGCTCCACTATTTAATATCTTAGCAGTTCCTGTTGATTGACTAGTATATGCATATCCTTCAGTTGGCAAATAAGTTGCTTTCATAAAAAAATTTCGAGCAGGAGATAAAAGAAAATTTCCATTAGAAGATTTTAAAGAATTAATACCACCATAAATAATTAAACTAATAACGGTAAGTGATATTCCAATTACTATAAGTTTCTTTGGAGTTATCCTATTCTTATTGTTTTTTTTCTTTTTTTGATTAATGAGTTTTTTTCCCATAAAAAATTACAGAAGGTTTCATATTTAAAGAATAGTTAACTAAGTTATTTAATAGTTTCAATAATTTGTTAACAAAACTATTGTTAAAATACTAGCTGTGTTAATTACTATTTTTTTGTTGTTAGAAGTCATCTAATAAACAAATTAAATTGTATAATAATCTAAATAAAAAAAAAGTAATGCAGGAGGCCAAATTCAAAAACTTGAGTAAGATAGCGTTGTGTATATTAGTTACCATTATATTGCAAGAAAAGCAGTCAAAACATAATTTTGAGAAAAGATATGGAGTTATAACTATTCTTGTTGCAATACGTCCAAAAGCCTCATGGAAAGATAAAAAAAATACAAAGATTAACAAACTGGTCCCATTTCTTAGATGAACTCGACAATTTACTTTACAAGAAAGGTAACAAATCTTCTTATTTGGAAATTAATGGTCAAGTAAGCTTTGTCAAAATGGAAAATAAGTGAAATGGTAAATGGTAAATTTCGGTTATAGAAACATTCAAAAATTATTTTAAACTTTTTGTATGAATTCATATTGATATATTCGCTATATAGAATGTTACATCAATAGAGACATGCCAAATAAGGCTAGATCATATAACCCAAAAGCACAAGTCAGTAGGATTTACTTTTGGACTTTTGATGAGTTCATTAGTAATGGTAGCAATAGTGTCATTTCTTAACCAGAACAATAGTTTTTCAAATCCAGTAATGGCTCAAGAATATGGTCAATATGATGATAATTCTCGCTACATGGATAATGAGAATTCAGAAGAATACAATACTTATTCCGATAATATTGGAGCAGACCATGAAAAGTATCAATAATTAATAATTATTATTATTCATATCCAGACAAATCTTATGGCAACGATAATTCTTATTTTAGTGATTATGTTAATTAGAATATAGTAAATATCCCACTATGGAAAATAACTATGAATGTAGGACAGGCCCATTTGAAGGCTTTTTTGTCAGTTCAGTAGAATTCTGTAAACATATCAAATCTGATGATAAGGATAGAAAAGATATTAGAGATAATCGAACAGGAACACAAGGTCCACAAGGTGTTCCAGGTCCCCAGGGTGAAAGAGGATTAACAGGAGCAACAGGTCCAGCAAGTACCGTACCAGGGCAACAAGGTGAACGAGGCTTTAATGGAACCAATGGAAGTAATGGAATGCAGGCTCCAGCAGGTATTAATACAATCAATGCAAGTAATTACTATAATGTATTAGGTCCCTTGGTACTATAATACTACATTTACGGATTCTCAAGTATCATGTTTGTCAGGAGATGTAGCACTAAGTGCTAATTATCAATTAATTAGGAGTATTACTGACAATTCCTTTCCTGACGTATGGAGATTTTCAGGTACACCCACAATTATAAGCGAAGTTCCTACTGGTTGGATAACTTCAATCGAAGGAAAGCCTACTCAAAAAGTTATTACACTGGTACATTGCTTTGACAATCCACCATTGAGACCGTAAACCTCCATCATTTTTCTTATTTTTTATCCTAATTAACAGATACTTATTTCAATTCTTAAAATACTGATTAATTTCAGAACATAGAACGAGAATTTCAAGAATTAATAAATATTGTTTCAATATCTATAATCATTACAATATACTCGTCTCGTCTCTAGTCTTGTCATAGGCAAATCGTCATAGCCTTCATCCAGATAATTCGACACCAATAGGAAAAGAGGAAGGCTATGGCAATTAGTCAATATATTATTATAGTGATATATAATAATACTTACTAACTATTAGTTTAATTATAGGTTTAACTGACAGTAAGATTATATATATTGGTTTAACTATTAATTATATTTAGATATTAAACAATTGGTAATAAAAGAAAAATTAGTTACAGTTTTTGAATGCAATGTTTGTGGTTATGAATGGACTTCTAAAAAATATGACAAAGATAGTCCACCTTTATATTGTTCAAAATGCAAATCAGCCGCATGGAATAGAGATAATACTCCAGGTACAATGGTCCCAGGTGACAAGTTTTTTAGAAAGGAAAAGAAAAAAGGGAAAACCTAAACAATTTTAAATGACATATATTCAATAAGGTTAGCTCGAAAAGACCAGAATCCCAGCCTCGTTATCGTACCTCTTTGTTTGTTTATCTTTAGACTTTTACAATTTTTTTAAGAATAGAACTTGATGGGAAAATAATAGACTTTTTTTTGGTCATAAATATCATAGTACTATTCTGATATATAAAAATATTCTATATCATCCAAGATATATAAAAATATAAAAATATAAAATGAAATGATACTATGAAACTTTGACAAGTATGACAATTAAATTAACTACAAATATCTCTAAATTCGCCCCCAATTAAACCATCTATCCAATTAAAGATCTATATCAATCTGCAAAATCTTACCTTTTAGACCAAAAAGTACAGTCCTAAGATCCCCATAATGTAAATATTATTATGAAAAGTGAATATTTAGCAATTCATATTTCCTCTAATCTTCGACCACTAATATGCTATTTACAAATTGAATTGTATGATGATTGATAAATAAGTATTGTTGAGAATTTCTGAAAATTTTTAATTACTTTATTACTATATAATATATTATGAATAAATCATTTTTTGCAATATTATATAAAGGAGACGGTCATGATTACACTTAATGATGCTAAAAAGATCATTTCTGCAGCTGAGAAAAAGGCAGTTGAAATTGGCCAACCTATGAATATTGCAGTAGTAGACAGTGGTGGTAATCTAATAGCTCATGAACGTATGGATGGTGCTTGGATTGGAAGTATTGATATTTCTATTAAAAAAGCCTTTACGTCACGTGCATTTGATATTTCTACAAAAGATTTAGCAATTCAAAGTCAGCCTGGTGGCCAGTTTTATGGAATACATGTTTCTAACAATGGTAAGGTGATAATTTTTGCAGGAGGTATTCCACTCAAAAGAGAAGGTCAAGTAATTGGGGCTATTGGAGTTAGTGGTGGTTCTGGTGAACAAGATCAATCGGTCGCTGAAGCAGGTGCTGCAGAATTTTAATTTTAAGTACTTTAGAAGTGAACATATTGCAAAATTTGGCTAATGGAGCTGTATAAAAACAAATATGCTCAAGCGTAAATTTGGTTGGACTGATGTCAAAGTCCCAATAATTGGACAAGGTACATGGATGATTGAAGGAGATAATAAGGATACTGAAGCAAGAGCGATAGAAACTTTGAAACTAGGATTGGATCTTGAGATGACTCATATTGACACAGCAGAAATGTATGGTAATGGTCATACAGAAGAATTGGTAGCACAAGCCATTTCAGGACGACGTCGTGATGAAGTATTTTTGGTTAGCAAAGTTCTACCTTCCAACGCCTCTTATGAAGGTACTTTAAAGGCTTGTAAAAGAAGCTTGAAACGGCTCAAAACTAACTGGCTTGACCTTTATCTTCTACATTGGCCTAGTAGTTATTACCCTATCACTGAGACAATGCGTGCTATGGAAAAGCTTGTATCAGATGGTCTTATTAGATTAATTGGTGTCAGCAATTTTGACATTGAAGAACTAAAGGAGGCTGAGAATGCACTCAAGAATGAGCGTATGGCATGCAACCAAGTCCTATATCATTTAGGTAATAGAGGAATAGAGCGACGTTTGTTACCATATTGCACAGAGAAAGGAATCGCTGTTGTTGGATATGCACCATTTGGACACGGAGATTTTCCTTCACCGCAAACTCCTGGAGGACGAATATTAGAAGAGATTGCAAGACGACATAATTGCACTGCCAGACAGATTGCACTTAATTTTCTCACTCGCCATGATTATGTTTTTACTATTCC